>JBHLNC010000002.1:0-9230 GCA_048937435.1 Promethearchaeota archaeon
AAGTGTCCATGATTATGTGTTGGATTATTTCCCGGATCATACCTTCGATAATATGGATGTTTGGAAGGAAGCTATGACCATTGAACACTTGCTGACGATGAAGTCTGGACTTCCCTGGGGTGATTATCGATATGCATTCGACAGTCCGACGAGTGACTACTATAACATGACTCATACAGGCGATTGGGTGCAATGGCTCCTCGACCGACCCATGGAATATCCACCTGGAGAATACTGGCTACACAATACGGGTGCAACACACCTTCTGTCGGCCATTATCACGGTGGCTACTGGAATGAATACCAGCGTCTTTGCCGATGAATACCTTTTCTCGCCCTTGGGTATCACAGACTTTGAGTGGCTTAATGACCCGCAAGGCGCCGCCATGGGCGGGTATGATCTGTATTTGCGACCTCGTGACATGGCGAAAATCGGCTTTCTCTATTTACATGGAGGAGTCTGGGAAGAGCAAATCATAGTACCACAATCATGGGTGGCTGTATCACTAACCAGCTATCATAACATCGTGCCAGCTGCTCTATCCCATGGATATGGGTATCAATGGTGGACGCATCCTCGCATTGGAGCCTTTGCCGCGCATGCCTTCTATGGTTCACGGATCTTCGTGATTCCCGGATATAACCTCATCATGATTTTATCTGGAAATAATCATGACATCAATCAACATAGTATTCTCGAAAATTACATCATGCCTTCCTTACCAGCCCCCCCACCTCCCATCGACCCAGTTGGACTCATGGTGATGATTTCTGTCATCCTCATTACAATAGTAGCAGTGGGTGGAGTATTCTGGAAACGTCGACGGTAGTGAGAATCCTATTAGTCGAAGCCGGCATTCTTGAGTTGCTCGTTCAGGCAGTGTCGCCCTAATCCTTCAAATTTGTGTTGCTTGTAAATTACTAAAGCATCGACATTTTTTGTGAAAGGAGCAGCTTTGATTGTTTTTTGCATCTCATCGATGATATGAATAGTGTCGGCAGAAACTAGTTGAATGACGGTTTCAGGTGAGTCGGCGACTGATTGGGCATCCCAGCATTCGAAGGGGTACTTGTCATAGAGCCAGTTGGCAAATTCTTCGCGGGAAATCTGGTTGAGATCTAAATTTGTCTGAAGATAAGCCATAATATGACCAGCAGCGGTGGTCATCCATCGAGTTGTGAAGACAATATATCGGGTTTCAATGAGCATATTGATAGTCTTTCGCACCCGTCTCACTGATTGGCCAGTACGTCGAGCCACTTCAGCGATAGGCATTCGAGGACTAGTCTTCAAACAATGAACAACAGCCCATTGATCGTGTGTTAATGATTTCACATCAGGGACATGCGGTTTGGATAGTTCGGGGTAATATCCAGGACTCATGACAAAAATTAGTGCATCTGTTTCCACTTTCGTTACCCCTTCAAGTCCTTGAACGAATTCCGTCAAATCAGATAACCCTTCAAACCCAATAGCCATGGCATAAAATCCGTACGAACCCCGCGTCGTTTTGAAAACATAATATATTGAGGAAAAGTTACCGAGTCGCTGAATCAGAGCTTCGTCTTGTTCGAATCCATCAGTCCAGATGTGTCCCAAGACAAATTTAGTTTCATCATCTCCTCCACAGGCGGTTCTATTCAAGACAATGCTAAACCTCTGAATAACGCCACTCTCGATAAGCTTGGCTACGCGTTTTCGCACAGTTTTAGTGGTTAACCTGAAATGTCGTGCCAATATTTGATACGATAACCGACTGTTATACACTAACTCAACAATGAGCCGCTTATCAATAAAGTCCAAACCCAAGGACAAACCTCCAAGGAATTGATATTTTAAGATGTCATCTCATAAATATCTCATGTACTTTTTTTAATCGACGTGAGAGATGGCTGTTCAATAAGTTCGCCCATAGTTTTCATAAGTCATTTATTCCACCAAAAAAGAGGAAGGACGGGAGGTCTAGCCTCCCAATATACAGCCTTTATTATTCCGACTTGATCTTCGAACTTGCCTCTGAATTAGCCTTTGCGTCGACGAAAAATCACTGCGACAATGACAACAACAATGACTACAACTATGGCTGCAACGATAAGAACGATTTCAAAAGGAAAACCATCTTTCAGTTTACTTTCATTTACTATGACGTTGTCGATGGCACTCCACGGGTCACACATCCATCCAAAGTATCCCGATGTTGTGTGATCATTGTCAGTTACGGTAATCCGCGATGTGCCGTTGACTAACACAGAGAACGCACCTGTTAAATCACGAGTGATCGTGATATTTTGCCAACCATGAAAAGCAGAGGGATACCAAACACCAATTTCCGTCCAATCTTCACTGGTCCATCGTTCGAGGGCTAGTTGAGGTGGCCCCTGTGAATAGAAACACATTGCGTATCCATTTCGCGGAACATAGAGGTTAGGTCCCCAGTCAAAGAGTGAGTCAGCAATGAAGCTGACGTAGTACATGAGATCTGCGGAGCCGTTGATATACATGTCAAGGCTCCAGTTGCCGTAAGCGACGTGACTGCTGTGGCGAATCTTGTGCCAGTCTACTAAACCGCCAGGATCTCCACAGGCTTCAAGGATGTAGTTTGAAGCATTGAAAGTGCCTTCTTCGACTGTCCAGCCAGGATAGTTGGGATCTGTGAAGTAATCGGACCAACTATTTTGTGCTGCACAGCGAGGAATATTGCATACTAGTGAAAGTAACAGACAGATTCCAATCACTATTAGTGTCGTTTTTACAAGTTTTTGATCCATATCTTCTTTCCCTCCCACAGGATAGTGACATTAATTGGTCATCCTGTTAGGTTCGTGGACGGAGATGGGAATTGGATGCTAATATTTTCCCTGATACTAAGAAGAGTCCAAACTGGACGAAAAGCATGGATAAATCGTCAATATGGGACCCACAATGTTCCTATTTCGTAACTGAGATAATTTTAGGTTTGGAACGGGGAAAACCAAGCTTTTTTATAGTGGTGTGAATTCTGCAATTGCATCAGCGCCGATGAGAGAATTGTATTTGGGCGATTTTTTCCAGTTATGGTTGATTCCCGAGTTACGTTCCCTTTTTGGAAGTCTGACTTGATACATATGTGGTACCAAAAATGAGCTACGATAGAGAACCTGTTGAAGCAACCGTCGCAGAATTGCGACCACAAATGAAAAGTTTGAACATCACTTTCAAAGTCGTCGAAAAAGGCGAAGAACGCGAAGTTACATCACGCCGGGATAGCGAAACGCACCGAGTGCTTGACGCTGTAGCGGGTGATAATACTGGCACTGTCATCATGTCCCTCTGGGATGACATGATTGAAACTGTGGAAGAGGACAAAACTTACCGTCTTGAAAACGGTTACACCAGCCTCTACCAAGGACACCTCCGATTAAACATCGGTCGCTATGGTGAACTCAAAGAAGCTGATTCAAACATTGAAGAAGTCGACATGGATAACGATCTTTCAGCGATGGAACATGAACGTCCACAACGCCGATCCTATGGAGGATATGGTGGTGGTGGTGGTCGAAGTTACGGTGGAGGTCGAGGCGGTGGATACCGCCGAGATCGCGGTGATTCCCGTCGAGATCGCGGTCGACGCTACTAAAATAACATGAAAGCTGTTGGAGGCAATCCTGTTTACAGAATAGGAAGTAGCCTCCTACATTCCTTTTTTTCGAATTTTACTCATAGAATTACTTCTGTGAGATTCAGTGAACTACAGTTCTGCATTCTTCAACATTTGGTCTAGGAGATGTTCCCTTTGACCAGAAAATCTGTGTTGTTGGTAGGTAACCAAAAGATCAACATTCTTTGAGGAGGGTATTTCTTTTACTATAGTTTGAATCTCATCAAGAATATGAATAGTTGGAGCAGAGATGTATTGGATAACCGTTGATGGAGAATCGGCAACGAATTGTGCATCCCAACATTCTAGGGGATACTTCTCATACAGCCAGTTGGTAAATTCTTCACGACTAATCTGATTAAGATTTAAATCAACTCGAAGAAAAGCTTCAACATGCCCTGCTGCCGAGGGGACCCAACTGATTGTTGGAACTACATATCGCGTTTCAACAAGTAGATTAATTGATTTTCGAACTCGTCTCACAGATTGTCCCGTTTGACGTGCTACCTCAGTAATGGGCATTCGAGGATTATCTTTCAGACACAATACAATCTGCCATTGGTCCTTTGACAATGCATCAATTTTAGGAAGATGCCATTTTACTAGTTCGGGAAATAATCCTGGACTTTTCACAAAAATGAGGCTATCCGTTTCCACTTTCGTTACACAATCTATTCCTTGTAGGAATTCTATTAGGTCAGAGAGTCCTTGGAATCCGATGGCCAAGGCATAGGCTCCATAAGTATTACGGGTTGTTTTGAACGCCCTATAGATCATATAATGGTCGCCGAGTAGTTGAATTAGGTCGTCTTGTTGTTCGGTGCCATCTGTCCAGATCTGACCTAAGGTCAGTTTGGTTTCAGTATCACTTCCACAGGCAGTCCGATTCAAAGTGAGGTAAAATCTTCCGATTACTCCTTGTTCAATGAGCTTAGTTATGCGTTTCCGAATAGATTTGATGGTTAACCCAAAATGGCGAGCTAAGACTCGGTACGATAGGCGACTGTTATAGAGTAGCTCTACGATAATCCTTTTATCAATCAGATCGAGCCCCAACGAAACCCACCCGATGGTCTGACAAGTACTGTTGTTATCTCGTAAATATTATACGGATTGAATGGTGAAACTCCCTTGCAATTGGTCGTAGAACCAACAGAAAACAGAGTTTGAGATTAAATTCCTATTCGGAGTTCATTTCTCTTTTGGCAGTTAATACTTCGTTGTAAAACCATTTGAAATTATTTCTCAGATAGGGTATCGTTCCCGACAAATCTTCTGCTGTTATCTTTTCGAAATCAACTACAATTTCATCGACAGTCGTCGCACCGAAATATTTCATGATCATCCGACGATGGGAGCCATCTCTTTTCTTGATATAGCCGAAGTAGTTGATTGACCAGGGAAAATCTTCTGGATGATAGACGCTGTATTTAATTTTCTTATCCAGTGCATGCGGAACCAAATCTCTGATGGCTTTCATATTCTTATACATCTGAAGAAGGGGCATTATTCGCTTCCTGTCATCACGCCCAGGACTGAATATTTTCATTATCTTGGAGGGTAAGGTTCCATTTTCCTTTGAAATTGTACGCCAAAATTCTGTCTGTTTGTACAATTGTTGTTTCAAAAATGCTTTTTCACCGTGTTTTTCGTAGAGATCGAAAAACTCAATGGCACTATCAACACGAGTTTCTGAATGTTTATTCAAGCCCATCTTCCGGGCAAAGTCTGTTTTGTCAATCGATGCTGGTGCAAGTGAGACGGGTTGAACAGAGCCAAGTGTTCCCCGCATAATCCCCACTTCAATGACACATCGTTCGAATATTTCCCTATATTCATTGAAATCGGGTTGTTCTTCGTTTAATTTTGCTAGAAGGCCTTTACATCGAAAGTTGTCTTCCATTTTGTAATCAGAATAATATTCGATAAACCGACTCGCACCAATGACTGGTTGAACTTTTTTGCTTACTTTCTCACCTTTTCGAATGGCTAGTACAATTGGGTATTCGGGGATGTTTTCTAACACGATTGTTTTGAATCCGTATTGGTTGAATAACTCATCCATGCTACTAATTGAACCATATTTTTGGTAGGTAACGTGACCTTGGGCAAGAATGGCTCTTACTTGTGATTGATGAATGGCGGACATGAAGTCGTGGATTCCTTCAATGAAGCCGGGGTGGTAAAGAACTTTTAGTGCAAAGATCACAGTGAACCCGGTTACTGTCTCAAGGTCTTCGAGAATATTACTGACCTTGAAAGATGCTTTGGATACGAAGTCTCGATCTTTACTCCAAACGGATTTCAGGAACTCCGCTTGTTCAATGAAATCTTCTGAAACATCCACACCAACGACTTCTCTACAATATTGAGCTGCTGATAGACTATGCAAGCCCGCGTTGCATCCCACATCAAGGACGCGATCATTTGGTTCTAGAATCTGTGGAATGAATTTCATTACACTTTCAGTTCGAATGAATGCTCTCAAGTCGGATTCGGGGATAGTTCGTACATCACCAATTTCGACGCTTTGATACCATTTTCGCTTCTTTTCTAATTCTTCCACTTTTTTCTCAATAGTTTCATCCAAAGTATCTGTCTCCAGCATGTCATACTCGAGTCAAGGTGCCTACTTCTTGAAACGCCTAAACAAGTTTTCGATGTAAATTGCACATATAAAGGCATTCTGATTTGCGTCCAGGCAAAAAGTGCACTTCAAGAAACGCCTTAAGTATCTCCCTTATCAGGATGGTTATTGAGGAAGTTGTTGTGTTGAGCCCAGCACGCGCTTTAGTGCGAGAACCAGGAAAATTGTTCCCCAGGTGTATCAGTTCGCATCCAATGCGACACACGATTAACGTTGAACGTGCACGTTCGCAACACAGAGCCTACTGTGATACCTTATCGGACTTGGGCCTTGAGGTGATTCATCTGCCCAGAGAGGATAGGTTCGCTGATTCATGCTTCATCGAAGATACTGCTGTCATTGTTGGTCAGAAGGCCCTCATTTGTCGACTAGCTAAACCTAGCCGTCAGGGAGAAGAAGAGGCAGTCGAGTTAAAGTTACGAGAACACCGCTCTACTTCACGAATTATTGCGCCTGGGACTGTTGAGGGCGGTGATGTCATCCATCTCCAAACAAACCTGATTTGTGGCATCACTCAACGAACAAACAAAGTCGGGATCCAACAATTAGAAAAATTCCTTGAAGTTCCAGTTGAAACAATTGAAATCTCCAAGGTTATTCACTTGAAAAGTCATGTGACCAATCTAAGGCAAAATACATTCGTTGCGACCAAATCGATGGCTCAACAACCAGCATTGAAAGGATTTGAAATTCTCATTATCCCCGATGCAGAACAGTATGCTGCCAATACCCTAACCATTGGTGATACAGTGCTCATCCCAAAGGGGTATCCCCATACTAAGTCGCTCATCGAAAAGGCAGGTTTCACCGTGGTCACGCTTGATATGAGTGAATTCGCCAAATGTGAAGGTGCCTTAACCTGTTTGTCCTTATTCTTTTGATTGATGATTGAAAATTTTACCAAGAAATAAAAGCCGCTCAACCCATATTTGCATACTAACAAGTTTGGTGGTTAACGTGCGAAAGCGACCGCTGATGATGGTCCCTGGTCCAGTAGATTGCCCATCCGAAGTCTTGAAAGTTCTTGGTGAGCAGCCATTATATCCACGCAATCCACAATTTATTGCGATTTTTAGACGAGTGCTTCAAGGATTACGTGAGGTGTTTGGTGCGCCAGATGGGCAAGCTGTTCTCATGAATGGTGGTGGGCTCCTAGCCATGGAGGTGGCATGCGCGAATTTTATGGAACCAGACACTCATGTCGTAATATTAAACAGCGGATTCTTTGGCGATCAACTCCTTCGAGTGGCCAAATGCTATTCGAATAATGTTACCATGTTAGAAGCCCAATTTGGGGAACACGTAGCACTTGATAAGGTTCGAAACCGTCTTGATTCATCAGAGTGTCAAGTTCTTGCTGTGAGCCATGTTGACACTGAAAGTGGCGTTAAGGCTGACCTCCAAGCCTTAGCCAAAATTGCGCAGGAAAAGGGTGCGCTAACCATTGTTGATGCTGTTGCTTCTGTGGGAGGAGAGCACATTAAACAAACAGATTGGGGTGTTGATGTTTGTTTTGCCAGTACGCAGAAAGCCTTAGCCTGCCCACCAGGACTTGCCCTCTTGATGTTAGGACCACGTGCCCTTCAACGCCTTAATAGTCGTAGGACTCCTCCAGCGATGGTGTATCAGAATCTTCAGCTTTGGATTGATTCAATGCAATCCTACGAAGAGGGGAATCCACGGCTCGTGTCTACTCAGGCAACGAACCTGATTGCGGCTTTGGATGTGGCTCTGAAACTCATTAGGCAAGAGGGACTCGAACAACGAATCCAACGCCACAATCAAATCGCTGCACACATCCGAGAAGGAGTCACTGCATTGGGATTAGAACTGGTACCAAAGCTTTCTGAGTACTATGCAAACACTGTTACCACAATGTATTCTCCAGCCAAAATTCTCGCATCTTCGATCGTTGAACAGATGCTTAAGAATAATGTACAAATCGCCACAGGATTAGGTCCACACCGTGAAGAACTCCTTCGCATCGGGCATATGGGCACTACCACCCTTACGGATGCCGCTACTACACTTGCTGCATTAAAACGTGTACTAGAGGAGATATAACAAAGCAAAATACTGTGAGGAATATTCACGTTCGATAATATGCCTAATCAGATTTGTGTTCGATTCGCGACCATTTGAACCCACGAGTTCGCCTAATTGGAGGGTTTCGCCGATCTGTGGATTTATTCTGCCTCTTTTGATCTTTGGATGAAGATTGAGTTTCTGCGGAATGGTTGCGTTCGGTATTCACTTCAGGAATAGCCGTTGTAGAGAATTCTAGTTTCCCTCCACGTCCAAGGCTCAACTGAAGTCGTCCTTGAAAGAACCCGGTTTGTCCCCCCACAATTCGGAAAATCTTCCCATTTTCGACTACCGCGATATCATCATCCCACAGAGTGAGGAGCATGATTCCGGTTTCGTCACCGATCATAACGTCGGCAACTTGGTGACTGGACCCATCATGACGGCTTTGAACCTTGCGCACCGCCTGGGTTTTCATAATTTTAAAATCAATGGTAATTCCCTTTTGGTAGGGTTGAAGATTGGAAAGTTTCAATGAATGACTCGTTGACACAACAATAACCTTTGGTTGTTTACTAATCTAACATCAAAAAAGCGCCCGTGACTCACGGACCAACCAGCCCAACCAAGTTAGTAGCCAAGAGTCCAGAAACTTCTAATGACAGACCACCAGAGCAATTCGCAAAGCCCCTTAAATATCCTACCTCCCAATGAAAAAGAGATAGGAGGCATCAGCCACACCTGTAATTTTGGCACGCTCCTTAAGTTGTTCAGCCTCCGCCCTCAATTCTTCAGTCACTTTTTGAGCCGGTAAACGTTTAAGTTCCTTCTCAATCCTCGAGATAAAATCGTCAATGAGTTTTTCATTAAGGGGGTTCTCACAATCAAATCGCTGTGGACAAACCAAGCACTTCACATATC
>JBHLNC010000002.1:9240-23505 GCA_048937435.1 Promethearchaeota archaeon
AACCAAATCCCGAAATTCTAGGGATCCAAGAAGTGTTTTGATTTCCTTATGTGAGAGTGTCTCATAATGGATTTCACCGAGTTGGCGATCAATCTTTGCTCCCCAATGATGTTCTATCGTATCAGTAACCTGTGCCTCACTTTGATCACCATCTTGATACATTTCTTGGACAATAAAATGACCTCCATGTTTCAACACTCGCTTCATCTCGCTTAGGACTACACCCGGGTCATTGAGATGATGCAGCGAATTAGCAATACATACCGTATCAAAGACGTTATCATCGAATTCTAAGTTTCCTGCATCCATTTCCATAAATTGCACCGGATGCCCCTCAAACTTTTTGCGAGCCTCCTCCAGAGCTTTGCGTGACATGTCAACACCAATAAAGCGCTCATATCCATTCAATGTCTGCATGAGAGTTGAGATAAAGTCACCCTCACCGGTACACACGTCTAACACCCTACCCCCCGAAATGGATTTTAATCTAGATGCGATTTCTCTCGCTCCCGAGGCTTCCAATCTTGGTAGATTCTCCATGGTTCATCAAAACGCTCCAACCATGTTGGTGACAAGCCAGAATAAAGCTATACAGTTCATTCAACACACAAAAAAGCTATTCATACAAAGAAAAATTGCGAGTGCCATCGACATACTGTCAATTCAATTATTTCTTATGAGAAGAAGTTTAATGAGTAGTTAAATTGTCATACCACAACCAAATTTCATCTTCGGTGTGATGAATTCTATGACTGAAGCGATTCCATCCTCACAGGGGCAGCATCGCTTTGGTATGGATGAGAAGCAGTGGGTGGCATTTACATCAGTGATTGCTGCCATTGTTTTAACCGTCACAAAACTCGTAGTAGGGATTTGGACCAATAGTTTAGGGATTCTTTCAGAGGCTCTTCATTCAGCGCTTGATCTTTTTGCTGCAGGAATTACTTTATTTGCAGTAAGTAAAGCTGCTAAACCTCCCGACCCCGACCACCATTATGGCCATTGGAGGGTGGAAAATCTATCCGCCCTTGTCGAGACCATCCTCTTACTCGTTACAGTGATTTGGATAGTATATGAAGCCCTACGACGCATCATATTTCAGGATGTAGTTATTGAAGTCAATCCATTTGCATTTGGAGTTATAATATTCGCTATTATCATTGACTTTTCACGGAGCCGGGCGTTGAAACGAGTTGCTAAGAAATACGACAGCCAAGCCTTGGAAGCAGATGCGTTGCATTTTAGCACGGACATCCTCAGTTCTAGTGTGGTCTTGGTTGGTTTGCTTTTTACTTTCTTTGGATTTCCAATCGGTGACCCATTAGCGGCAATCGGCGTTGCGATTATTGTCCTATATTTAACCATTAGACTAGGAAAAGAAACCATTGACATTCTCTTAGATCGTGCTCCTTCTGGACTGGAAACACCCATTCGCCGAGTCGTCGAAGAGATTGAGGGCATACGAGAGTGTGGTAGAATTCGTTTACGCAAAGCAGGACCAATAACCTTTGTGGACATTGTCTGCTATGCTGAGCATTCAATTCCTTTAGAGTCAGCTCATAAAATTAGTGTAAAAGCCCGTAAAGCGGTTGAACAAGTAGTAGAACGTGCAGATGTCGTAGTCCATATGGATTTGGTATCCAAACAGTATCCAAACATTGCTGAGGAAGTTCGCAGAGAAGCTGGGAAATTTGATTGGATTACAAATGTGGATAGTATCGATGTGATAGAAACAGAGGACTATGTTGCCCTTACCCTTGACATCCATACCGACCCAGAGAAGTCACTAGCTGAAACTCATCAGCTTGCTTCAGAATTTGAAAAGTATGTAAAATCACAGTACCCCATCATAAAAGATATCACAACACACATCGAACCCAGTCGGGAAGTAATAACAATTGCCATAGACCCAACGAAAATTAAAAGCCGTATTCGGTGGCTCGTCCAGCAAAGCCCCATGTTACACAATTGCCACAAGATCCGGCTCCATTCCCTTGCACCACACCAGTATACCCTTACCTTCCATTGCGAAGCAAGCTCAGAACTTTCAGTGGAAGAAACCCATAAAGCCACAACACTTCTTGAAGACAATATTCGCGAAGAACTCCCCATATTCTCTCAGATAACCATTCAGGTTGAACCACTCATAGACAAAATGAAAACCAAGAAGAAACCTGGCAAGAAGGCTAGATAAATTACCGTGCAATACATCAACATTCTACTCCAGACGCCTTAAATTTTGAAACAGGTTTGATTCATAAGGAATTACTGAACAATAATCTAGATTGAGGTTTGTTCCATGTCAGAACAAGCAACGAAAACACCAATTGGTAAAGTCACAAATTATTATTCAAAAATCAATGTGGCCGTCGTTGAATTATCTGCTCCTTTGAATAAAGGTGATAAAATCGCTATAGAGGGCGCAACTACTGAGTTCACACAAACTGCGAAATCAATGCAAATTGAGCGGCAAGACATTGAATCAGCTAAGGCAGGTCAAGCCATTGGCTTAAAAGTTAAAGAACGCGTTCGGATTGGAGATACGGTTTATCGTATTGAATAAAATCATGTTATGGAGGAACAGTTGATGGATACTCTTGAAGCTATCTTGACACGAACTTCAGTCCGTGCTTTTACAGACGAGCCTGTTACGGATGATTTAGTCGATACACTATTGAAAGCCATGATTGCCGCACCCAGTGGTGGTAATAGACAGCCATGGCGTATCTTTGTCGTTCGAAATCCGGACATCAAACTCAAACTAGCCAGAGGAGCAGGGGACCAAGAATTTGTTGCTGAGGCGCCAGTCGTGTTTGTTGTATGCCGTGTACCAGATGAGTCTGGTCAGCGGTATGGTAGTCGTGGTCGTAACCTCTACTCCATACAGGACACTGCAGCCATGACACAAAATCTACTCCTCGCTGCGCACGCCGTAGGATTAGGAGGATGTTGGGTAGGAGCCTTTAAAGAGGAAGCTATTGCCAAGGCGCTCAATACACCTGCTAGTATAATCCCAGTTGCCATCATTCCTATTGGAAAACCGGCAACCCCACGAGGGGTCCGGGGACGAAGACCATTGGACCAAGTAGTCCATTTTCTTAGTTAACATTGGTTTCGACTCGTCTGAATTCTCCTTTAGAAATTGCTTTCAGAAACGGCTACTAAAATCTAAACAGAATTGAATTGTATTGGTAGAGTTTGGAACGGCATATATTTTATTATAGGAAAACAGGAAATGGGTCGCATGGACCCCCTGACCATCGCCTTCACTATCATCGGTGGTCTAGCAATATTTTTGTTCAGCGTTAAATTGCTCAGCGACAGCCTTGGCAAAATAACAGGACCTCGGGTTGTCAGTATTCTCGAAAAGGCCACAAACAGCCCGATCAAAGGGATGGGAGTGGGAACCGCAACCACAATCATGACCCAAAGTTCGAGCGTCACGGTTCTCACATTAATTGGCATGGTTAATGCAGGGTTGTTGACCTTTCGCCAGTCAGCGAATGTGATCTTAGGCTCCGAAATCGGGACGACCATTACAGCTCAAATTGTCTCATTCAATATTGGTCTAGCCTATTACCCCCTAATTGCAATTCCTTTCTTTGTATGGTTTCTTGTGAAAAATGAGAAAATAAAACTTGGAGCCAAGGTCGTGTTCAGCTTGGGGATGCTCTTTCTTGCCATGGATCTCATGGGGCTAGGCATCGAACCGCTCGTGGAGCTACCAATTTTCATATACTTGATTAACACCTATGGTTCGAATCCGCTGATTGGGACTCTAATAGGGGCACTGATAGCAGGAGTCACTCAGAGCAGCTCAGCCACCACTAGCCTAGTGATTGCATTTGGGCGAGCCGAAGCCATTTCACTCGAAACGGGAATCGCCATGGTGATGGGCGCAAACATCGGAACCACATTTCTCGAATTGTTTGCTTCAATTGGAGCTTCACGACCAGCAAAACGAACCGCTATCGCCCAGGCCTTGATCAACGTAATTGGCGTGATAGTGTTCCTTCCAATTCTTTTCCCCTTCGCGACTTTGATAAGATTGACAAGTCTAGACCTTCCCCGACAGATTGCCAATGCCCACACCATCTTCAATGTGATTGTGAGCTTCTTGTTTGTGCCATTCGTTGGTGCATTAGTATGGACCTGTGAACGAATAATCCCAGTGAGAGAAGGAGAACTTACACCGCGACATTTCTTTGATGAAAAAATGCTTAACGTTGCTCAACTGGCTTTGCGCGAGTCAGAAAGGGAAATAATTACTATCGCTGAAAAAACCCTCAAAATGCTTGGTCTCAGTAAACTAGCATTAGTTAACGAAGACACGAATTCCGCGAAAGAGGTCCTAAGGCTAGAAGACGAAGTGGATGACTTTTGCGATGAAACTGAAAATTTCATCGATAAAATACGTGAAGAGGACCTAACTGCAGAGCTAAAGGTCTGGCGTATAAAGTTACTCAACATCATTACCGACGTGGAGCGCATTGGTGATATGACCAATAACCTCGCAGAATTTGCCATCAATCGCGTGAAAGACGACATTCCGTTCTCGGAGATAGCTAAGGAAGAATTGTTAAAATTATTTGAAAAAGTTGAGGAAACCTATTCTACAGCAATTGAAGCATTGAAACAAAGAAGCGAATTCCTCGCCAAGCAAGCAGTCGAACTCGAAGATGCTGTCGATGTCCTAGAACGAAAATTCAAAAAGACCCACATAAAACGGATCAAAGAGAGTGTTTGTGCCGCTGATGCCGATGTCATGTTCACCGAAACCCTGAGAAACCTCGAAAGAATCAGCGACCACGCTGACAACATTGCCTATGATATCCTAGACACCTTCTACAACCAATATGCAACAGGGCGTCGTAGAAGAACACCAACCTAATGGATCGTAAACGTGCGGGACCAGACAAGAGTACGTAGTCAGGTATCTAAAAGGAGGAAAAACGCGTTGACGAACCACGACTCTAAAAGAACATCCCATCATTACAGGAATATTAATCGGGGAGATGAATGGCAAAAGTGCAATCGCTATCTCCACAAGCAATAGAGGTAATTACTTCAACACGAACCGGTTTTTCCAGAATCGCCTCCCAAAGGGTCTTATACCACCCAGCGCCACAATAGCAAAACGTCTTGGAAATCGAGGCTTTGGAAGCTTTTATCCAACCACAATGACAATATGATCGGTTTTTCGCCGAGGGATTAGGTGCAGATTCATGGCGTTGCGGGGAAAAAGGAATTTTTGTTACATAAACGATATTGCCAGCCCGCTGCGGATACCCATAATACGATAACCCATACCACGAACTATTCGTATGCATTAATTTCAACAACTCATCAATATCCCCATGCTGCTGATACTCTCGTTTGAGTTTCCAAATCCGACGCTTCGGAAATCGACACGAACAACACAACAGAATTTCCTGGCGGGTTTCTTCATCGGGGACGAGGTTATCCAATCTGTCTATTACTCCTTTCACCCATTGGGCTTTCCGTTCTGGACTACTCCGGGCAGACACTGGACGCCCATCTTCAAGAATCTGCTGTGTTTTTGACCGCCCAACAAACTTCTCTAATGCCGCTTTAAACTTCTGCAACCACGTCATACACACCCAGTCCACATACACGGATATATGCCTTTCACCACTCCCAGAGAGCGAATTAATAATTGTTCAGAAAATCACACTACCGATGATTCAGATATTTCTATTAGATGTATGAATGAATAGCACACGGGAATACGTAAAGGAGCAAACGAATATCATGCCTAAAGAAAAACTCTGCATTTTCATCGATGGTGGCAATGTCTTCCACGCAGCCAATTCACTCAAGATTCATATCGACCTTGCCAAACTCGTCGCTGCCTTAACCGGAAATCGAACACTCACTCGAACTTACTACTATGGAGCCACCCTGAACACACCCACACAACAACGCTTCTTCGACAAATTACGCCACCTCGGATTCACCGTAAAAACCCTCCCACTCCGACAATATGACCGAATCCCCTTTGAGAAAGGCATCGACGTCATGCTGGTCACAGACATGCTCACACTCGCCCACAACAACACCTACGACATCGCCCTCCTCGTCTCTGGCGACAAAGACTTCACCTACACCCTCCAAGAGCTCAAAACCCTTGGTAAAACTGTCGAAGTCGCCGCCTTCACCCACGCCCTCGCCTCCGAATTACAACAAGCTGCAGACAACACCATCCTCCTCGACCACCTAATACCAAACATCACGCTCCTAAAATAAAACCCAAAAAAGAGAAAAAAGGGGAGGCAGAGCTAGCCTCCCACGGAGTTGAAATTATCATTTCTACTGGTTCTTCCAACTTGCCCCGGGTTAACCTCTGCGTCGAAGAAGAAGCACTACAACAATGATCACAACGATAATTACAACCATCGCACCAGCACCAATCAGAATGAGTTCAATTGGTATTGGGGGCGGTGGAATAATCACGAGTTCGTTGACAATAATATTATCTAGAGCAATCTGTCGCTTGGAGCACCAGCCAAAGAAGCTAGATGTGGTGTAAGTGTTATCGGTTCCTTCAATTCGCAATGTTCCGTTGATATAGACATTGAAGAGGCCATCACTATTGCGGGTGATATTGACGTGCTGCCACCCTAATAATGCGGGTGCATCCCAGTGTCCGATTTGTGTGTCTGGAGATCCACCTGTCCATGGAATGAGTTCGATAAACCGGTCCCTAGAATTAAGTTCCAGAGTATATCCATTATTAGGGTTGAGCCAGTTCGCCTGTGGTGGAGCCAGTTCGTCTGCAAGAAAACTGACAAGAATGAAGTTAAGACCACCTCCTGTGTCATTAGCGAGGATATCAAAGCTCCAGAAGCCGTAAGCGACTGAGCTTTCATGGTAAATGTTATGCCATTCATTAATCGATGTGCCGTTCGCTTCGAGAACCTGGTTTAAAGCAGAATAGGTGCCATTGAGCACTGTCCAACCGAAATAGTCGCTGTCATCAAAGTCGTCATCCCACGCTCCATTAGCTATGCATCCAGGAACATTCAACATCAGTGAAAACAAGAGACAAAGTCCAACCAGAAGAAACGCAGCATTTGTAATTTTTCGAACCATTTGTTTATTCCCTCCAACTAATCACAGAATTTTTGCTGTGATACTATTCGGAGGAATATGGTCTCGGTAGAATGTGATATCAATGATTGGCGACCAATTGATACTTGACCGAAACAGAAATGATTCCAAACAAGGCAAAAAATGGACTCAGAAGTCCGAGAATGAGAAACCCGGGAAATTAATGAAAATTATGTAACAAATTGTAAAAAGGATGTAAAAAATGAAGGGAGAGGATCCAGACAGCTGAATATCTGGATCCCATAGAGCGACTCTCACTACGAATTCTATACTATTGTGAATAATGCTAAGCCCCAATCGTCGACCTCATCACCAAAATGCCAGATCATTTGCAAGGTGTGTTCGCCTATGTCTATCTCGCCAGGTTTGAATGCGACACCAAACCGGAACTGATACAAATAATGGTTTGTGGCCGGGTCAGATACTTGTGGAATGTATACAACAGGGGTCTCTTTGACATCGAGCGATTCACCATCAATGAAGATTTCAACGTAGAAGTCAGCTTTAATGGCTTGAGCTAAGCGCTGATTCTTTTCATTAAGAGTTATTTCGATGCCAAATCCTACCATCAGAGCCTCTTGAGAACTGAATTCTCCTGAATGCCAGTAAGCATAGCAATAATATAGCATTCGTTCTGGGGATTCTGCGTATGCCCGCATGAACGCTGCATATTCACTCGCTGGGAACCAATATCGGTCTAAACTGGGAACCGCGATTAATGATCGGACCTCACCGTAGTTTGCAGATGCTTGTGGTATCAATGAAAACCCTAGAAGACTGAGAGCTACTAATGTTAGCGCCATAGATGTAGGCTTTGAAACAATTCGCATTTCTTTAATTCTCATGAACTTATCCCTCGTAGGGGCGTGTGGGTTTCTGTCACGCCCTCTTAGTTCAGTGATAGAAATAGGGTATTGAGGGGGTTTATAATCACGTGTACCAGTTGGTCCCCAAAAGACATGAAATTTGACAATAAATTACCGCTGGAAGAATAAAATAGCTATCAATCAAGCGCCAGTAATGGTGCCCTATGAGGGATTCTTAGGAAGCTTTTTTTCTGGCGGTTTCAACAATGAGTAGAGTTCTCTAGTAGGCGGCTTATTGAGGAGGTAAGAGGCAATCCATACACCCTCCTCACCCATGATTTCTAATCTGAAACCTGCATTTGTCAATGTACATAAGTATTCCAAATGAACTTTCATATCCTCCAACAATGGCTTAAGAACTCTATCTTGAATTGGATCTTGGTTAATATCTTGAATAGAATTCAAATCTGGTACTTGAAGTGGAAAAGTTACTTCAGTTTCAAGCCTTACAGGATATTCGTCTTCACTTGAGCGTATCATGAGAATTCTGAGTGACTCAGTTTCATAAAGCAGTACAACAAGATTCGACCTTTCATCTTCGAGGACTTGATCCTTTGGTACCGCGAGAAGTTGATAATATGCATTAAGTAAATCTCGGTACTCCACATTGAGACCTCCAATAGCATGGACTATTCTGTTTCCCATCAGTGACACTATGTACTCAAGTGAGGTTCCAGCACAGAAGTATTTCAATAGACTTGAACAGCACAATACTAGAAAGACTCAGAAATCGATTCTAATAATACTGTTTGTGGACCAGACAGTTCTCAAAATGGAATATTCGGATTTTTCCCCTCATTTCAGCCATTGCTTAAATTGAGTGGTTACAGACCGGCTTCGGTGAGCAACTCTTCAAGTCGGTGATGCCCCAGCCCCTTATACAGACGCACTGGTAAACGGATGATAATTTCCACATCCTTAGCCCAAGGTGCGCTCTTTACAACTCTTGTGATAGGTTCAACCCATCGCATTTCAGGAATTGAAAAATATGCCCATAAGATTGGTTCTTCGACAACGCGATTCGAATGAGAAAAAGAATAGTAACATTTCTCACGCAGCCAGTTTTCAATCTCTACTAGAGCAGCTACATCTTCATCTAATAGGATGCGAAGGAAAAATGTCTGTTGCCCTGATGGTTGAAATAATGTCCGGGTTGTAAAATGTACAGCATCACTATCATGGAGTTCTTTGAGAATTTTCCGAATGGTTTTGGCAGAAAGCTTCGATTGCCGAGCAATCTGAGGAACAGGCATCCGCGCATCGATAGTGAGACAGCGCAGCACACGTAGCTGGTTTTGAGTAAAGGCAATTTTAAGCCCCATTCTGTACCGCTTACTAGGCGTGGTCTCTACCATCGGAGGAAGCAATAAGGTTGATAGCTTCACCTCTTTGACAGGTTCAAGCCCACGCAGGTATTTTCCTAGCTCGTAGCGTCCCTGAGAAGCTTCTACCTCAGAATAGGCAAGATAACTTCCCGTGGAAGTCTTGCATACTGATCGCACCATTGGATTATTCCCAATGAGATCATAGAATGCAAGTTCATTTTCGGTTCCGTCTGTCCAAACTTCAGCCCATACTAACTCTGAGTTAATCATTGCGTGACTTAACTCAACACTAATTTCAGCGATTCTTTTCGTGCTAAGAAGTCTTTTCAGTCGCTTCTGGACAGCTTTCGTGGTTATTCCTGTTTTTCGCGCTAGTTCCCGATACGTCGTTCTACAGTTTTTTTCAAGTGTATTTGCAATTTCAGCATCGATGGGATCCACGTCGACGCCCTTTGTCATTCCCACTGCATCTTCTTTAGGCGCCTTATCATTTAGTCCAGAGCTCAAAGCAAGCACCAGCTAATGAGTTACCATGAATGTGTTTTTATTGTATACATTCACTTTTACTTTATGATTTCGAAAACCACGTTAATTTGCGCAAACAAAAACAAAAGCGAAAGGCATAACCTCCCAGAAATCAAGCACTAAGAGGCAGTAACGAATAACACCCATAATCAATCTAATTTGCTTTTTCCCCTCGCCACAGTCTTCTTTAGCCATTACTGAGAAAGGATAGTGTTATGGTCGACTGTTTGGATATTTAAATTATAGATGCCACACAAGATCCCCACTACGAAAAGCTACTCTATCGATGTCTTGCTCCCATGCCCTATAGGAAATATCGAACACGGATTGAATATCTCCAGGAAGCCATTGCCAAGGGGTTTCGAAAAAAAATATTGCTTTTGAATGATAAAATGGTTGGTCAGATTGAATACGCACCCGTCGAAGCCTCTGGCTACCCCATTTTGGGTGAAAACATGGTGGTGCTTCACTGCCTCTGGGTGTTACGAATAGCACAGGGTCATCGCCTTGGACAACAATTGATAGATGCCATGATTCACGATCACCAAGATACGAAGGCATTCGTCACCATCGGTCTCACGAACCACTGGAGCCCCTGGCTCAAAAAAGAACATATGGAATTCTATGACTTCATATCTATTGCATCCATCAAGGTCTTCCATAAAACCAAACACGTAGGTGAAGGCTTTACCATTCATCTCATGTGGCGACCCACCCCCTCAGCTGATAAACGCCCGACATGGAATCCCACCCAACTTCTTGAGGGCGTCACCTTTTGTATGGCACACCCCCTCTACCATCCACAACACCAAAAGATGAAACAAATCTTACAACCCTGCTGAAAAAGAGAAAGCCGGGAGGCGCCGTTTACTAGGCAAAGAATGAAACCCAACTAGACGCTTAATGAATGCCACCGGCACCTTGCATAGTATACATTTTCTTAGGCATCTATTTTGCTAGATTTTTTCATCAGTATAACAGCCAAAGCCTATTTCTTCGATTTAAGGATCATCGAGAGCCCATAGCCTATGAGGAAAAAGGCAAGGAACCCGAAGAGCGTACCATACACAAAGTTAAATCCCATAGGCCCAGGTCGCAACTCATAGCCTGTAACAAAAGCCAACGCCAAGACCAGAAATGCTCCACCGACACCAAACAACAACACACCAGATAACTTACCCAAACCAAATCCCTCGATATTATAGCCCATAATGTCATACTTAAAACTAATTCCTCGATTACCACAGAAACGCACAACAATGAGCGGTAATCTTAAGGGGACTCCCCGAGTTAATCACGAGAATAAGTTCTGGGGTGAATAACCTGACGAAGATTCCGAAAGGAGCACCGGCGCAAAAAGTTGGACAGATTCACTATGCTGCGGCTATGAAAGGAGACCGAAAGACTTGGGAAGCCACCCTCACGGAAAGAAACCGACACACTCTCGAACGCCGAGGGACACCATTCTATTGGTGGGATACAGCATGTCAACGGGCTGAAATTGGTGTGAGCTATAAATTTGATCGGGAAGACAAAGTTACTGATACACGGGCGAAACTCTTCTTCAAACGCTTCAACAAAGACGGTACTCAGCGTGGAAAACCCGTCCCACTCACCCTCATCAAAGAAACCGACGAGTGGCGCATCCACATCGCTAGCTACTAAGCCCAAAAGATACTAGCAACCAACACTACCTTGCCGCTCCATCAGAACGAGATTAATGAACTAACACAAAATACCGTTTGTATCTTAATTAGAGTGAGTCCAATGTTTGATGAAGAAGGATTTCGAGCCTATTTACAAGATCAAAAAACACCCGCTAATACCATATCTCAATTTATTCGACTTACCAATGAATTTTTGGACTACCTTCAGAAGTATCGTCCGAAAAGCGTCGAGAATCAACAAGTAGAGGATCTCCACGAATTTTTCGCATGGCTAGACCAACAGTTTCGCCGCCCAAGAATTAACCGCTACATCTACGCGTTGAGAGCCTATTACGGATTCTTAGCAGACCAAGACCTCTATCATGCCGCCAACGAAATTCTAGGGATTATTTCCCTCGAAGCGCTGAAACTCAAAGATTTCGCCAGCGTCGATCCCACTGTCGTAAAGACCTTAGCTGCACAAAAAATTCGAACCGCCGCCCAACTCCTCGCCATCACCAGCACCCCTGCGGCAAGAGAAAAATTAGCTAGAGAAACCAATATTCCAGAAGCACTAATTCTTGAATTAGTAAAACTCAGTAATTTAGCCCGAATCCCAGGATTGAAACAGAAACGAGCATGCCTCTTCTACGATGCCGGTTTGGACACCCTCGACAAAATCGCCGCATACGACAATCCTGAAGACCTAGTTACCCTTTTCGCACAATTCGTTGAACGCACACACTTTGATGGACGAGCGGTTTCACCCGCTGAAGCCCAATTCACCCTCGGCATGGCCAAGTATCTCAAACCCATCACCAAATTCTGACACCCAACTTTCCTCCATCAACCACACCCAACACAAAAAAGGAGAAGCCACCCCTCCCAACGAGTGAAAACCGTTTTGAAGCTGTGATAGATAATAAATGCGTTCTGGTTACTGTAATGCTTCTACGTTTACCTGCACCTTTAATTACGAAAGATTTGACTTCACTGGTTCATTCATCATGATCATTAATACCATAATGTTTTTGGAATGAAATTGTGGTGAATACATGGAGGGATAGGTTACTGCAACTATCCTTTGATTGGCTGACAGTGACTGCCTGGTTATTGCTACTGTTCGTTATTTCACTCATCATAACGATTTGTTACAACATGTATAAAGAAAAAAGGCGGATCCCTAGTGAAAGTCAATGGATAGCTCAGAAGGGTAAAGTCCTGTGCACCGAAGGAGAGTTTAAGACGGGAATCCAGCTTTCTGTAGAACCTAAAGACCCGCGAATTCGACGCCTTGACGTAGGGTCCTTTCGCATCCAACGTACCGATCGCAGAATCGTTCATAGCTTCTTTCGCATGCGCCTCCATTTAACACTCGACACAGGAATCCACTTCGACTTGACCCACAAGAGCCACGCCCCCGGCAGAATCATCTTTGAACCCGGCGAAGCGATGATAGGAATTGATGCCATTGATCAATCATTCTACACAGAGACTACCACACACAAAGAAACCACTCGCCTCTTACAAACTCCCAAGATACTGACAAGCATTGAAGCAACACCCGAACTGCGAACACTCCAAGTCAAAGGTGACATTATTGAGCTTACATTCATACGTAAAGCCACATTACTTGAACCAATGTACCAACTTGCCCGCAAAATCGCATACCAGCTTGAAGAACTCTACATCTAAGCTAAACCCCACACACACCAAAAGATTACCAAAAAAGAAACACGCGGGAGACTCAGCCTCCCACATATTTTTGATACCGTTCAAATATTATAATTCACTAATAGTAATACCGGGTCGCAGTAATCGGATTTTGATCTCGTCGAGAAGCCCAGAGGTTCTGGCCATCATTTTTTGTACCTCTTTGTCTCCGTAGAATTCTGCGAATTTCTCCATGCTTTCAAAGGGGAACCAGTATAGCATTGTTCCTGTATTATCAGCCCACATGGTCAATCCTGCTTTTATCAAAGGCTCAAACTGTTTCTCAAGACCTTTTTGCAATTCCGTCAATTGTTTCGATCGATACTCATCCGTGGGTCCACGAAACTCTATGCACAACACACATTCCATTCAATTCACCTCCATTCTACACACTATTGAAATACGATGCCCTCCACAGCGGACTGAATTGCACCAATCGGCCCTCCAAAGGACAAGACACCCTGCCCGTACATTCCGTATATAAATTCAAGCCCTCTCAAACAGGAAGCCGACATAAACCTATATCTGCCGCCATTTGAAGAGCTCAGATTATCCCGATAACGTAACAATCATTGTATTCTGCCTAAAAGTGTCACAATAAGCCTGAAAAGTGTCATAATAGGTTCATCCAGAAGCACCATCCATGTCGTCCGCTTCGTCCACACAATATGAGTTTCAAGAAGGGAATTGTCTTCTTTCAACGGTTTCTCGGATTCCAACCCATATCACCCACCAAGATAGTCGTATGAATCAACGACCTAATAGTAACTTCGATTTCCAGTGAAATCTACCCCCCTTCCACTGGGTATTTATCACCTTAATCCACAATGCCATATGCCCGTTCACCGCATGAACCGCAACAATAGCTCCGTCGTTCATGCACTCATTGAAGCGGGTCTGCGTATCGTGGAGCTCTCTGAACGCGTGTCCAGTCTTGAAGATGTCTACTTAAAAGTCATCGGAGGTAGATGAACGTATGCTGAAAAAAGCGTGGGTAATGGCTCGTACTGAAATCCGTATGGTCTTCAAGAGTCGCCAAGTTAAATCCATCCCTGTGAT
>JBHLNC010000152.1:0-5416 GCA_048937435.1 Promethearchaeota archaeon
AGTTTATGGTGGTCTCTTAACCAACATCTCGGTTAAAAAAACCTCTGATTTACGGGTTCATGCTAAAGCGTAAGTTTAGTTGGTTCAAATAGTTCAGGTATTATTACTTGGATTCCTGACACAGCATCTTCAGCCAGTTCTTTGTATTTGTTCATCTGACGTGCATTTCCATGCATTGACACAACTACTCTTGGCAGTAAATCCAAAGTGAATTCTAGGGCAGTTTCAGGGGTGCAGGAGGGTGAAGGTGTCCCCGTCGGAAGAAATGCTAAATCTGCGTGGTTATTCTTCACGGGCACATAACCCGAGTCGCCGGCATGGAAGACACTGAACTTATCCTGCGCCACGTGAAAGAGGGTGATAGGTCGGGGATGCACGCCTACAAAAGATGTCACTTGAACATCCTTCACAGTGGTCACAGATTTTGGGTCAGCAGAGATTAGGTGTGAGGATGGAATTCTTTTGGCAAGTTCTTCAGCAACTTGGGGTTCAGCAATAATGTGGGCAGAAGTTTCGTTGTGAATTATTTCAACGTTTGGCGCATGATAGTGATCCCAGTGGGTATGCGACAAAAACAAAAGATCAAGTGTAGGGATGAACTCAATCACTTCTTTCTTCAAAGTTTTTCCCAAATCGAAGGCCAGCGACAACTTTGAAGTACGTAATAGAATCCCTGCATACCCAATATACAAGAAAGCGATGTCCAAGTCTTCTAAGTGTAGCTCAAAAAATGCTTGTAGGGCTTCTATTGATGTTTCGTCTTCGACCATGACAAAGGCCTCTCTTGAGAGGGAACATCTGGAAGTTACATAACTAATTTTCCATAACAGTTACTTGTCAACGAAGACGAATTTCACCGTTCCATAAATAATAAGAAAAGAATCTGTACAGAGTCTGTTTTCTTCAGATAAGGTGTTGATATTATGCGTCAACTTCGTCGTCGCTACATTGTCTTTCTCGTTGGCATACTTTTGATGGTTAGTGGAATTGGCATGGCATATGGGACTCAAAACAACATGGGAACAGTTCAAACAACACAATTTTACCTCACTACTAGTGAAGGTGTCGCCATCCACAGCACCCTACAAGTTCCCAATGCTGCCACGCCAGCCACTCCACTCCCCGGCGTGATTGTCATCCATGGAGTCATGGGAACCAAAGAATGGATTATGGGTTTTGGTATTGAATTAGCACGACGTGGGTTCGTCGTCCTGACCATCGATGCAGTTGGTCATGGCAATTCAGGTCCAAGCCTGGGTTCAGGAACTGATCGTGGAGGCGTTGTAGCACTCGAATTCTTAGACAGTCTCCCCTACGTGAGTACCATTGGCATGGTTGGACACAGTATGGGTTCAGGAATTGCCTCTCAGGCCATTAATGCCTCCTCGGTCCAAGTTGACAGTTTTGTAATCGTTGGAGGCGGAGGCTTGGTTAATTCTACCTATCCTAATAACGTGCTCATCGTTACAGGCTTGTACGATGAATTATTTAACATTCCAGGAATGTTAGATACCTTAGCCACTCCTTTCAACACAACGGCTCCGGTAATTCCTGGACAGCTCTATGGTAGTTTTGCTTCTGGGACAGCACGAAAAGTAGTGATTCCCGCATCAAATCATCTGTTTGAAATCATCGACTCCTATGCCATTAGTGAATCTGTTGATTGGCTCATGAACAGTCTCAAAGGCTCACCCGACGCCTATTGGATACCTGTCCAAAACCAAATCTATCCCATATGGATTCTTGGAGGATTAATCGCTTGCATTGGTGCAATACTTTCGGTGTTAGCTCTTTTTGCGATACTAATTAATTTTAGCCCCTTCCGACAAATCAGGCAATCTCCAACCTCCCACTATTTCGCTAGCACACCTGTTTATGTGGGGTTTGGTCTACTCTATGGAATCTGCGGCCTTATCACATTGTTTGCCCTATTACTGGTTGGTATCCCTATTTACTTCTCTCAAGGGTTGGGTTTATCTGTAGCTTTAGGGCTCTTGGCAGGAGGACTTCTTAACTTCTTAATTCTCCTCGGAATTAAATTCTATCAAAATAAAAAATCCGAGAATTTTCCAACTTGGAATGACTATGGTGGATTCAATGGCACATCCAGCAACCTAGTGAAAACAGTCGGACTAGGGTTTCTACTTGGCTTCATCGGCATAGCTTGGTTATATCTCTGGGTTCTACCTGTTGACCTCCTTCTCGCTCTTGACTTCCGAGCGTTTCTCCCCTTTCTCAAAGCAGTCTCACCAGTACGCGCTGTCTTTATCCCTATTTACTTCTTACTGCTTCTGCCCTTTGTATTAGTCGAAGCATTGTGGCTTTTGGGGTTGTTAAGAACTGCTCCCAGGGATAGATGGTGTACAACGCAAACCGCTTGGACGATTAAGGCGATCTTCATCAAAATTCTACTCTATGCTTCAATCATAATTGTCCAAGTCGTAGGAAGCATTGTGATTGGTGGTTCGCTCATCTCTGGGTCCATCGGCTTCCAGCTTATCTACCTCTACATGTTCATCCCATTTTTCGCAGTATCTACCACAGTAATTGCTTGGTCTTACCAGATTAGCAACCGCTTCTACATTGCAGTCGTCTTCAATGCGTTCCTCTTCGCTTGGCTCATGGCATCCATTCTTCCCATCTACATCTAGCCGAAAGGATACAAGGATTCTATCGCAAGGTTAAAGCAGAAGGATATCCTTCATTCACTGTGAAGACTTGGGGATCCAGAAATGCCCGAAGATCGCTTCTGGTTATTGGATGCAGCCTACGACGCTGAGGATGGACATGTGCAGCTTACCTATCTCCAAACTCCTGCCCAAAAGCTGCACACAGTCCAAGCTGACTTTGCTCCCTATTTCTATGCTCTACCACCAAGTCTTGGTGATCCTGTCAGACGAAAGGAATTGATGCGAGACAAGTTCATCGAAGTGGCTCGTATCCCACACACTTCTCGTGTGCACACGGAACGCGAATGGGAACGCGACTTGAACCCTGAATTGAGTTTCATCTATGATCAGAACCTCCGATTTGGAAGTCCCCATAAACAAACAAAACAGGGACTTCAACCTAATGCACCAATCCCACCTGACCAACTCCGCGAATTCAACAATCGGTTTGCTCAAATCGCGAAAGAAGATCCACTGAAATTTGACTTTCTCAAGGAGTTCTTTCGATACGCAATCCAACCAGTTCCTGACCTCCCACGGGATCTTCTCAACATCGATGAGAACTTCGATGAATCACGAATCCTATGGGGCATCATGTTAGCTCGGATCGCCAACATTCATTTCTCCCACGCCCTCAAAAGCCGTCGCGTCTCAGACTGGATTCGATCTATGCTACATACAACCTATCGGCATCTCGATATACTCATCCCCAACCCTGAGGAACTCACCCTTGGCCATACTCCGCACCGCGTTGAAGGCGCTCTAACTATTGCACCCAAACCCGGAACTTATTATAACATGACCGTCGTCGATTTCGAATCCCTGTACCCCAGCCTCATTGACCGGTACAATCTCAGCTACGAAACCATGGATTGCCAACACGATGAATGCAAGACAAATAGCGTTCCCGATGAACCCCATTATATTTGTACAAATCGCCGAGGTATTTTCAGTGCACTCATCGGAGCGCTGAAAGACTTACGCATTCACTGGTTCAAACCCTTGAGCCGGCAAAAAGACTTACCCAAAGCTGAACGGGATCAAGCGACCACCATCTCAGATCTGCTCAAATTACTTCTCGTGAGTAGCGGAGGTGTAACAATACGCATTCGTGGCCTTGCTTCACCTCCTTTGGCTGAATCCATGATGGCTTATGGGCGCTGGGCGTTGCGATCCAGCTGGGATTTTGCTGTTGAACATGGTATGCGTCCCATTTACGGAGATACTGATTCGCTCTTCTTAGACCATCCGACAGCCAAACAGGTGAAATGGCTCATTGCAAAGGTGAAGGACGAACTTAAACTTCTCTTATCTGTAGATGTCGTATACCCGCTATGTGTTTTTAGCTCGGCAAAGAAAGCCTACTTTGGAATACTGTCCGATGGAACACCCGACCTCAAAGGTATCACCCTTGGAAAATCGAGTACTCCTCCACGGTTTCGTCAAATCTTCTTGGAAGTCGCAAAACCTCTCGCTGGAGTGGATACTCCCAAAAAACTAGCCAAAGCTAGAACTGAAATCATAGAAATTCTCCAACACCAAATCGCCGTTCTTCGTCGTGGTGAATTTACCGTTGAAGATTTGGAGTATAAGGTGAAAGTCTGGAAAGCGGAAAAAGACCTCAAAAGAGGAAGTGGGCTAGCCCAACCCTACCAAGCCTTGCAGCAACTCTCCGATAAGGGTATCAAGGTGAAAAAACGCGAAGAAATTGGATTCGTCAAGGTCAAGCCTTTCCGCTATGGTTCTCGCACCTTTAGTGTCAAACCCACACGCATGGCAACTCGTCACGAAATTGATGTCCTAGATTATGTTCGCAAACTCGAAATGGCTTTCGAACAGGTCCTCGTTCCCCTTCAAATTGAGTTCCCCAAAAAACTATCTCGCGGACTCGATACATTTCTTTCCAAGACTCAGCACGAGCCTTTCTCCAATGATGCAGGTGAAACAGACTCCTCAAGCATAGGGAATTCAAAGGATCAGCAAAAACGACTGCAAGATTACGTAGAGAATTATAATTTTAATGATGATGATTAACTCAAATAGACTTCTAGTCATTACGTTTAAACTAGTTAGTACGGAAAAAAAGTAAACTTTTATATGCAAACACTCCGTAAACGAAAAGTATGGTAAAGATTCGTTTTCTTGGCACCGTCGAAACGGTCCTAAAAAATCGTAAACAACTCTTCGCCAATATCCATGACAAGCGCAACCTGACGCATTATTTCATCGATTTTCAGATCGCTATCTTCCTCTTTTCCTTTATTTATGGTGCCTCCATGGGCTTCTTTTCCGGAGGAATCCAAGTTTTATACTCTGCGTTGAAAATCCCCCTCTTACTCTTTCTCACACTTTACATCTGCGTTCCGACATTCTATGTTCTTGATAGCCTATCCGGAGGAGCTTTGTCCTTTCGGCAAATGCTCACCATCCTCCTAGCGGGATTCACCATCATGGCCACCATTCTTGTTGCATTCCTTCCAGTAACTGCCTTCTTCCTTCTCACAACATCAGACTACTCTTTCATCGTGATACTTACATTAGCGGTCTTTGCCCTGGGAGGAATAGGCGCCGTCATCTATTTCCTGCAAGGATACTTCACAATTTACCGGTTAGAGACCGAACCCGGTCCTCAAATCACCCAATCCGGAAAATGTCCCCAATGCAGCCGAAAAATCAAAGAAGACCAAGCCTTCTGCCCTTCATGTGGCACCCGCATCATGTTTGGTGCGGATAAAGGATTCCGCGCC
>JBHLNC010000153.1:0-5413 GCA_048937435.1 Promethearchaeota archaeon
AAGGGAGTTCAGAAACTCAATCTCATTGGACAAGTAGTCCAATACGAAGTGCAACGACAAGTTGAACTCCTCAAACTTCGTGAAGAATTAAAGAAGCGTGGAATACGGGTAGGACAAATTAAGAAAGTAATTCATGATGTAACTTCATTATTCAAAACCAGTACTAGTAAAGTCATCAAAGGAGCTTTGAAGCGTAAAGAGGGCGTTTTCTCTCTCATCCTTCCGGGATTCGCAGGGTTTGTTGGCAGAGAACTACAGCCAGGTCGACGTTTTGGAAGCGAGTTGGCTGATTATGCTCAATTTTGGGGAGGGGTGAAGGGGCTGTTTCATACCGATGAATTACCCAATTATGGAATAACTGTTGAAGAAGTTAAGCGGCTCCATAAACACCTTAAGACAACCCATTCTGATGCCATAATCATCGTAGCAGCACCTAAACAAGAGGCTACAGATGCATTGAGCGCTGTTGCAGATCGTGCACGAGAAGCACTGAAGAGTGTACCAGCAGAGACCCGAGGTCCTCTGAGCGATGGGACAACCCGTTATTCACGACCACGTCCAGGTGCTGCCCGAATGTACCCAGAAACCGATGTGGCTCCAGTTACTGTAACGCAAGAACGCCTGAACCGAATTCGACAAGCATTGCCTGAGTTACCCGAAGAAAAGTTACAAAAATTTAAGAAGGAGCTTCACCTGAGTGACGAACTCGCTCAAATTATGATACGTTCACTACGGATTGACCTATTTGAACAGATAACAAAAAACCATCCCCAGCTAGCGGTTACTGTTGCAGCGTCCCTTGAAACAACTTGGCGAAATCTGGAACGAGAGGGAGTTGCCGTTGACGACATTCCTGAAGATCAAATTATTCTGATATTTGACAAGCTTGCAGAAAACCGGTTTGCAAAAGAGGCCATCCCTGACCTTTTGACATGGTTAGCAAAGAATCCAAAGGCTGCGGTTGAAGAGGCGGTTCAAAATCTAGGATTGGGTGCTATTTCAAAGGAAGAACTCAAAGCGATTGTTGATAATATCATGAAAGCGAATAGCAAGATGATCTCAGAGCGAGGGGAGCGGGCGATGGGGCCCCTTATGGGAATGGTCATGAAGGAAGTCCGTGGTCGAGCCGATGGCAAACTTGTAAATGAGCTTCTTCTTTCAGCTATTAAGAGACAATTGGAGTCCAAGTGAAATCTTTTGGATACAATCAATGGGCACCAATAAGCACACAAATGAGAGCGGTGATAAGACCAATTATCACCACTCGAAGACCTCCAAATATCACATTGGTTTTGGCAATTCGTCCCATCCAAACGCCTAGGAAAAAGAGGAAAATCAATGTAACAATGACAGAAATCGTTGCAGCCAAGATAAAATCTGTGGGGAACAAGACTAGAGGAACTAGTGGAAGTATTGCAGCAGGAAGAGGTGAAATACCGTGAATAAAGGAAGCCCATCCTGTGGCAAACTTTACAGCTGATTCAACCATACACCCATCCATAGGTCGTTGCATGTGCTGTTCTAGGTGCTGGATTTCTTTTTTCCGTTCAACGCGTTCCGCTTCATAAGCACCCCACGCACTAGAAATCGCGAGGCCCACTCCAGCACTTAAACTAGCTCGAACCAAAAGAATCACTTGATCAAGCGTCATCACTGTACCTAATAGGACTGCTGCAGCAAGAGCTGCCAATACAATGGCAACAATGGTGAGGGCACCGTCGAAGGCTCCAATCACGATATAACGCCTGGTGAGGGACCCGAGTTCTGTTATTCGCCAATAAATTTTCAACCGTTCCCATAAAGAAAGCTGGTTTGCCATTACATCCAACCTAACCTAAGCTTCATTGAACCATAGGAGAAAGTTACATGATTTACTAAGGTGTTGACAACAAAATAAAAGGATACGTTACAAAGTGATGTAAGAAGAAACCACGAGCTTTTCACTCACGGTTTAAGTATGATTGGAATCTCACTGAGAAGATGGCGAGTCTGTTCAGCTGTATCCCGGTCCCGGATAGTCGCTGTTTGATCATCTAGAGTCTGTGGATCAATAGTGACTGCTTGAGGAATTCCAATTTCATCAGCCCGGGCATAGCGTCGTCCAATCCGTCCACGGTCATCATAGAGAATAGAATGACCTTGAAGTTTGCACTGTTGGTATAAACGCCTTGCTGGTTCCTCAATTTCCGGACGATTCAGTAGTGGTAGGATTACAGCATGATACGGTGCAAGGTCAACTGGGAATTGGAACCAGGACCATCCTCGACTTCTATCCTTTGGACGATACGTATGTTCTAAAATCGCATAGATCATTCGGTCGATGCCAAAGGAGGGTTCGATAACATGGGGGACTATCTTTTTGCCTTCGAATTCTAGGCTGAGGTCTTTTTTGCTGCCCGCCATATGAGACTGGAGATCGTGGTCTTGACGATAGGCATTACCGATGACTTCTTTCCATCCAAAGCTGAATAAAATTTCCAAATCGAAGTTGCCACCACTGTAATGAGGTGTTTCTTCTGGTCGCATATGTCGGAACCGGACAGCGTTCTCAGGAATACCCAGCTCTTGGAAGAAACCAACTTCGTCTCCAAGAGTACAGGCCATCCATTGATTGGGGACATACTTTTTCTCAAACGCGTCTTTGACAGTAACTTGAATAGAAGAATAGTCAGTACTCTTTTTCTTGGCGGCTTTTTCTTGCTCTTCGCGAGTAACCAGATTTAATTTGGTTCCTGATAGTTCTTCAAAAAAGGGACATTCATTCATTTCAGTTGGATCAATGAAATATTCAATTTCCATTTGGCTAAATTCACGGACACGGACAATACTTTGGCGAGGAGAAATTTCATTACGATAAGACCGGCCAATTTGAGCAACACCAAATGGTAATTTCGCCCGGGTTGCAGTCTGAACACGTTTAAACCCGAGAAAGATATTTTGCGCTGTTTCCGGTCGAAGAAATGCTTGCCGTCGTTCGCCACCCACGTTAGTCACAAACATCAGACCAAAACTCTTTACCTCACTAAGAGGGTCGCCACAAACAGGACAGCGAATCTTATTTTGAGCGACAATTTCTTCCAGTTCCTTATTGGATTTCCCTTCAGCTGGAATTTGTAATTTTTCTTCAATTAACTGATCGATGCGACTCACATGACCCTTTTGGCATTCAGCTGAGGGATCGGTGAAGTGATCAAGATGACCTGAAGCTTTGAAAACTGGGCTGGGTAGAATTGTATTTCCACTTATTTCATAGACAATGTCTCTACGCTCAATGAAACGCTTCCTCCAAAGAGCAATGAGATTGTTTCGAATACGCGCCCCTATTGGACCAAAATCATAAAAGCCCGCCAGCCCCCCGTAAATTTCTGCACTAGGATAGAGTATTCCTCGGCGGAGGGACACCGTCATAACTTCATCGAGTAGCGATTTTACCATTTAAGACCAACACCAATGACGGAATTGAATATCTAACCACAGGCTGTTGGAGCCATTTCCTGCTTTATGCCTTTCTCAAAAAGGGCATACTAAAGGTGCTAGGGTGACGAAACATTTTAAGCAATACGTGGAGTGGTTTAATACCGCACAAAAGTGCGTTGAAGTTATTACGCTTCCATATTTGTGGGAAAGGTGTAACTACGAAATGTCACAGGAAGAATTTGGACAAATGTATTGGAACGGCGTACGTGATGCTCTACGTATGACACAAACATTCCTATTCTGGAAAGAAAAGAATCCTAGCGAGGATCGGACGATTGAAACTTTCGTTACTGAAGCCCTTGAAGCTGTGCGTCAGAAATGTGCACCGTGTCTTAAGGAAATTCTTGGTGTAACCTTCGGCGAAGAGGAGGCTGCTGTTGAAGATATCCTTCCAGGTCTCCAAGAAATCGAACCTCAGCCTGAAGCCGAACCTGAACCTCTTCCCGAGTTCGAACCTACTCTTGAACCTGAGCCCGAGCCAGAACCTATTCCTGAGCCTGAGTTAGAAGCTACCCCTCCGCCTGTTCCTCCGGTTCCCGAACCTGAGGAAGTTCCAGAGCTAGTACCTGAGCCTATTCCGGAACCTGAACCCATCGAAGCCCCACCTGCCCCCGATGTGTTTCTTGCACCTGAAGAGCCCGAAACACCGGAATTAGAACCATTACTTGAACCTGAACTTCCACTTGAGATTGAACCAGAACCAGCGCCAAGCTTCGAACCGGCTCCCGAATTTGATGTTCCAGCTGAACCGATACCAAGCTTCGAACCAGCACCTGAGCCAGCTCCTGAACCAGAACCTACTCCAGAACCAGTCACTGCTCCTGAACCAGCACCAGTGGCAGCAGCTCCACCAGAGCCTGCGGCAGCTGAAGCAACCGAAGATGATGAGGATAAGCCGAAAAGACGGACGTTCTTCTTCTAGAGGGTAGCTCTTCTTTCCATACATCACTTTCAAGGAATTGTGATGCAAGTAGGTTGGAATAGAGTGAGGAGTTGTCTTGCTGTCTCCCTGATGAATATGATCAGGTGGGACTGGATTGGATTGAACGCGAATTGAACCATATAGAATTCGGGAACCTAGAGTAACGCAGCGAGTTCGTTTTCGATTTCTTCCCGTGGCCAGACTCCAACATGTGTTTTGACAGGGTTTCCATCCTTGAACAGAATTAAGGTTGGAATGGCACGAATCTGATATTTTTGTGAGGTTTTCGGAGCTTCATCTGCATCGATCTTGGCGATTACAACACGCTTTGCATCCAACCTTTTCCCTAAACCATCAAGAATCGCTGCCTGCATCTTACAGGGTCCACACCAAACGGTGTAGATGTCGAGGATGACAACCTCGTGCTGTTTGATAAAATCATCAATCGTGTCATCAGTTAACTCTTCGACCATTGGTCTATCCTCCGGATTGAAGCAACAGATAATCGCTCGCTAAAAAGCATTGTGCAAATTCCGTAAGAAAGGAAATGGACCTTGTTGTATCCTAAGTTTACCATTTGACTAGGCTTTTTCAAGAAGAGTAGGGAGATTCAAGCCCTTGCCGATTTCACCGAGGTATCGAATGAAATTGATGATAAGAGGGTCGAGCCCGATGCCACGATGAGCTTGTGTGGGAAATACGGGAGCAGGAACATTGAGGATATTCTCAATCTTTTTCGGATGAATCGCCCCAGGCAAATCTTGCTTATTGGCGGCAACCACTAAGGGAGGGGGATTAACGCCAAAGAGCTCACGGAAGTATCGTTCACCCTCATGAATGGATACAGGGTCAGTGCTATCAACGACCAAAATGACTCCATCAGAACCTGAAGACAACGCCTTTCTAACCAGATTGAATTGCCGCATACCCGGACTCCCAAAAAGATGGGCTTTGAGGTCACGATATTCTAGTGTACCAAAATCAAGGCAAACCGTACGACCGTTGACATCAGTG
>JBHLNC010000154.1:0-5396 GCA_048937435.1 Promethearchaeota archaeon
CCAAAACGAGTTTCACTGGAACACCCCAACAATCGGAACCGCAGCCCTTTCCTTCGGTGAATCGCCATTCGATCCTATCCACGAAATCCCCATCAAAGACATAATCCTCGCAGGGTATGATCAAGACATCGAAATCTGGACCCAAAAAGCCGAGGTTGTCACTGAACTCGATCCAAACACATACACACCTTACTATTGGAATAAACAAGACTGGGAACTTTCAGAAGTTGAAGATTAAGCATCAAGGTTTTTTCTGAGTTTCTTAATCGGATGCGATCAAGACCTTGAACCTTCGATAGAAGTACAGGTCTAAGATGAACAAGAACGCACCTTGGATAATGATACCAATTCCATTACCAAAGAGAAATTGGTTCAATCCCAAGAACACAATCAATAACACACCGATGAGCATATATCCAATATCTAAGAAGACATTGATTCGAAGAAACCGTGCCGCCTTGTCTGCGGGCATTTCCTTATTTCGTAACACCCCAATCACTGCAATCATCGCGTCAATGAAGCCCCATAACAGGGCTTGAAGCCCAATACCCTGAAGCACACTGATTGGAACCAGCAGCAACACTATACCACAGAGAATACTTATAATACTCCATGCAATCAATATCACACCAAGCCGACGCGCCAAACGATTCGAGTCCATGATCACTTATCCTCCACAACACAAATTCAACTACTCCAGGTCATTAATTTCTGATAAAATTAGTTTCGAATACACTAACTCGGAAGAACAAAAGTGAAAAAACACCTAGACTTTTCATAAGCGATAGGTTGGTCAAGATAATCCTGATTGAATTTCAAATCTACATACACATGTCCTGCTCCGTATCGAATTAGTTTAAAGGAAAAACAAAGATTGTGGAACCGATTCTCATCATCAAAGAAACCTATGGGTGGTGCCTATTTTGAGTAAACAAACACCCACACGAAACAAAATCGAAGACATAATCACTCAACACGGATTTGACGATTTTCGATGGATCATCCCCGAACAAATCGTTGTCTCCCAATGGGTCCGCATGAAATGCATGTACGGATGTTACGTTTATGGGCTAAATGCCATGTGTCCCCCACACGTTCCCAGCGTCGCCGAATGCCAAAAATTCTTCAGCGAATACCAAGACGCCGTCATATTTCATTTCACCAAAAAAGAAAAAGTTCCAGGCGATCGGAAGGAATGGTCAAAAGCCACGGATAAAAAACTACTCGAACTGGAGCGTGCCGTCTTTTTAGCCGGATACCAAAAAGCCTTCATGCTCACCGTCGACCAATGCCAACTCTGCACCGAATGCACACAGAACCTCGAAACCTGCAAACACCCCAAACTCGCCCGACCCACCATCGAAGCCTTCGCCGTCGACGTCTTCTCCACCGCCCGCAACGTCGGCTACCCCATCCACGTCCTCACCAACCCCACAGACACCATGAACCGCTACGCAATATTGATGGTTGAATAAAACAGACCATTCAAAAGGTAATTCGTTCACCTGCTCACAGAAAAATCGAATCCACTGCCACCTTCGAAATCCTATTAGGCAACGAAAAAGAGATGAAGAGAGAGTAGAGGGATCACAGTGAATGGTTACCCTGATCAGGAACCACCACGTAAAGGATGGAGCCAGCCCGAGACACTCATATTCGCCGGAATTCTACTGTTCCTTTTTGGCGTCTTATTCTGGCTTTATGGTGCTCTCCAAAAACAAATCTACGAAGCGCTCCACCCCGGACTCATCGTCGATATCTTCCCACCCATAGGCATACTAATCTTCGGGATAGCCCTCTGTATCGTAGGAATAATCCTCCGAGAAGGTAACGCGTAGAAACCACCAAAGCAACACTAAATCACTACCTATACCAGTGCTCTCCTGAACCACGGAAATGTAGCCTTAGCACCCCAAACAACACCAAACACCACTAACGCCTCAAACACCGCCAGCCACACAAGCCAAGGAAACGCCACGTGGGTCAGCCAACTCGCCTGCGCAACACTCCCAGTCAACACAGGCGAGACACCTTCCCAACACCACAAGTTCCCAAGCCAAATCTGAATGTCATAAACAGCACAATCTAGACACCGCATCGGTATACGCGACCACTGGATCTGCAACGGAAAACTTAACAACGGCAAAGTTGGACACGGCTCCCGAACACAATACACGATATTCCAACAGCCCCCACAGCTAAACACACCGAGCAGCGTAACCCAGGAGGCAACCACCGCCCACATCAATAACCCCAATATGAACACCAAACCATTCAGCCGTCTCCCCAACATGATAGCAGAGATAGCAATCGCACCAATCACAAAGAAGAACACACTAACCCCTCACTAGAACAATCATCACGGACATATATTATTCTACTGAATTGAACACTAGTTCGAAGCAGCTAAACGTCTTAAATATGGTCTCAATGGATTTTCTGTTTTGATTGACGCTTTGTGAAAAACCATATCAAGTAAAAGACGACAGGAATTAGAACCAAGACTAAAATTACAAAAATTACCAGAGTAAAGATAGTGGTCACAATTCTTTCCTCATAAAACCGCAATTTCAAGAATTGTATTTAATGCTTATCATCCTGGCTAAATGGCTAAATTCGACTCTTATGCTGAAAATCCAAATAGATTTGCTGTAGATCTATTTCTGTTTCCCAAAGATGTCTCATATTCTCATCGGAGATACCGCCGATACATATTCAATGCGAGCACGAGAAAAATCACTGGTAGTACAATTGTTACACAAATTACGAGAACGAAAAACGGAGAAAGAAATCCTAACCGGGGAAGATACATGTTAGTCGATTCAAGACTCCCAGTTTGATTCCACACCATTTCAGCAACATCCCATTCCACACTCCCACTAATCGACGCCGAAATCAGAAACCCCGTCTGTTGATCATAGTCGAAATGTAAGGTTTGAGAATGATCTGACAACGGAGAGAACGTCGTCCAAGTGCGAGACCAACTGATATGAAGCGCAGACAAAACACCAACCCGTGTCTCAACATCATCCCGACTGACCACCTCCCCATGAACCCCCATCCAAATTTGCACTACCCCCCCAACACCCGCATTCACATCATGCACAAAATACAGCGATGGCTCTCCTAGAAGCTCTTGGGAAAAACTGAATCCAATTAATTCAGTGAAATTCAATGGCAACAACACCATCCTGACATAATTTGGTCCCTCACTCGCCACCACCGACCCCAGTGAATGCAGGATAAGGTTCTGGGTGTATGCAAAGCCGTCGTAGGGATTGACAATCGTTTGATTCTCCTGCCCATCCGTAGTCAACACAGAGACCAAGCTGAGCCAATGATTTGAACTCTGTGCCGGCCAATCGACGGAACCATCCATGGCAATCGAACAACTAAACCCCTCAGCACCGAGTCCAATCACCTGATAAGTCGCAATCGCCAAAAGACTGACACTCACACTTTCATCCACAACTTTATCGCGAAACGTGCCAACAAACTCCCAATGATACACCGATTCAAGCCCAACAAACGGCTGCAAAACTGGTTGCGCCAGAACCAGACCACCGAACCCCAACGAACACAGAAGAGCAATCCCAACCAATCCAAACCATATACGACGACGCAACCAGCTTTCCCCAACCACCCAATATGAACGCCCATTAAATATCTTCAGGTATAATACTACATAATCGCATCAAAAGCTCTAGAAAAAATCAAACTTCTGCAAGAAAACATCTAGCGTTACTCAGTGTCGATGTATTACTCAATTTTGGTTACTATGTAAGTACTGCGGAAACCCTAGGCAACAGCTCCTAAGTCCAGTATTCCGAAGAAGCCTTTATCAGAAAAGAGAGAATCAATATACGGATTGGGTTTGAAGCATCTGATTACACACAGGAGGTTATAGCCATGCCAAAGCCACTTGACCGCCTTAAAGAAAGCATGAAGAAAGTCAAAGAGCAAATCGAAAGCGAATTTGACAAAATCAGCGGAAAAACCAAAGGCGCAAAAGAACCCCGATACTGGGGTTCATGGAAAGGCCGCGTCGCCAGAGCCATTGCCGAATACGGCCCTCTCACTTGGGGACAATTGCGCGATATTACTGGCCTTTCACGGGAAACCCTCAACCATGTTCTTGCCGAAATGTATGAAGCAAAAACCATAGAAAAAAGAGAAAATGACACCTACTGGCTCGAATACAAACTGTTCAAAGAATATCAAGAATTCTTGGGAATCTCGTCCCAAGAAGCAGCCCAAGAAAAACTCATAGACAAACCAAAGGTTCCTAAGGCTTCTTTTGAAGAGTCCAAACAAGACGATCTCGTGATGTGGATAGAGAGTTGGGTAAGTGATGAAAATCTGGAATTCGCCCCAGATACAAAGCATTTCTTTCTCTCAGGACATCATTTAGATGAATTATCGAGGAAGCTAATCTTGAAAGCAAGTAACGAAATTATGATCGTCAATCCTTACATCCAAAAATGTGCCCTCAGTGATACACTTCGTAAAGCAGCAGAGAAAGGCAAAGAAGTACTACTTATTACAAAAACCCCAGATATGAAATCATACAATTATGAAGAAAAACAACAGTATCACAATTCTCTCTTTAAGACTCCAATGAAAGTAATTGTAAACGATACCGTTCACGCCAAATTACTTGTTGTTGATCGCTGTATAGCCATCGTATCTTCAATGAATTTCTATGCAGCCTCAACTTCAGGAAAATCATGGGAAGCAGGTCTTGTCACTGTAGACGGAGTAGTTGTTGCCAATGTGATGAACGCGATTCTAAATCTAAAAAGTGACTATGAATCACAAGAAAAATCAGGATTCGCTTAGACTGATTAAGAGATTTATGCGATTAACCTCTCGAATTATTTTGCCCCTTAAAATACAATTTTTTAAAATTACTAATAGATGCCAAATCAAGCTCCAACCAAATCCCAACCTACACCCATCCACCTCTGGCACCCCACCATCCACACCACCCCCATCACCACCAAACCCCAACTCCACACCCTCATCCACACCGAATACCCCCACCTCACAACCCACCCCAAGTATCCCAAACTCCTCGCTGATGCCGAACGCCACCTCACCATCATCACCCACTTCAAATACCAAACCCACCTCAACCACGGTGACATCGCAAAACTTGCCCGCAAACTCGATGTCAAACGCACCATCATCTACCGCCACATCCGCCAAGCCCTCAAACCCCGCCTCTACTGGTTTATCGAAAATGCCATCTCCAAAACCCACGCCCACCACCAATTAGCTCAAATCCACGAAACCAACACCAACATCCGCTCTATCACCGACTTACACGACCGATTACACACTTACTACCCCACCCAATTCCTCGACCACGCCAAAGGCCAACCCGATCGCCTCAC
>JBHLNC010000155.1:0-5374 GCA_048937435.1 Promethearchaeota archaeon
GTCCTTCCCCACCTGTATTCAGGATAGGCTGGGTTCGGATCCGATAACTATGCCTGAAGAAAATAGACATCGAGCCCCACAAAAGAGTGGAAAATCAGAGGAAGAGCTACATAAGTGCCCAAATTGTGGTAGTACTAACTACATTATGACAGCATCTCGCGAGCTTGTTTGTGCCGAATGCGGACTTGTCTTGGATGATGATGTAATTGATTTTGGTGCAGAGTGGCGAGAGTTTTCTCCTGAAGAACGGGATAAACGCGCTCGTGCGGGTCCCCCCTCAACCCTCACAATGCATGATAAGGGGCTTTCCACAACTATCGATTGGCGTGATGTTGATGCACGGGGACATCGCCTGGATGCCCGTCGTCGAGCAGAAATGCAGCGAATACGAAAATGGCACAATCGAAGTCGAGTCTATCAGGCCAGTGAAAGAAACCTTGCTAGTGCTATGAGCGAACTCGACCGATTAGCTGGACAACTCGATCTTCCCCAACGTGTACGCCAATCAGGGGCACTCCTTTATCGTCGTGCTCTCGAAAAGAACCTTATTCGTGGGCGGAGCATTGAAGCAATTGTGGCAGCCTGTGTCTATGCAGCCTGTCGGTTAACCAGCTTCCCCCGAACGCTAGCAGACGTCGGACGCTATACGCGTGTCGGTCGTAAAGAACTAGGACGATCCTATCGGCTCATAGTTCGACGCCTTGGAATCCAAATGCCAGTCACCCAACCTGAAGATTTTGTTTCACGATACACAAATGCTCTCAATCTCTCACAACGAACTCATGCCCGGGCCTTGGACATTCTCATGAAAGCACGCAACAAAGGCATAACCTCAGGAAAGGATCCCACTTGTATTGCAGCCGCTGCGATCTACATCGCTTCAATCCTCGAGGGCGAACGACGGACCCAACGCGAAATTGGTGAAGTTGCAGGCGTAACCGAAGTAACTGTTCGAAACCGCTACAAAGAGTTAGTACGCGCTCTTGATTTGGGCGTCGAAGTCTAATTTTTCGAATAATTAGCAGTTTAAACAAAACACATCACATTAAAGCAAAATTACTTAAGTGAAGCTCAAACAAGGAATCATAACTAATCCACCAGGCTAACCCAGTGAAATACTTCAGAAATGCTCACAGACGAACAATGGCCATGGTGGATTAACGGAGAAAGGTGAGAAAAATTCGTTCTTCACTCTCACTCATATTAATTTGCTCATTTACTCTACTGATACTAAGCGGTATGCCACTTCTTCCTGCCCAAACTGGAATGACGATTTCTAGTCAAAACCCAGTTTCGTTACAACGTACTCAGACTATACCGACTTTCAATTCATTAACACCACGACCGCCACCAACCGAAACGGTCGCAATTGTGGTCGAGAATGCCCTATATGCAAGCATTTCTGCAGCCGTGACTCAGTATCGCACAGATCTGAATAATTCCGGATACAACACTCTTCTCTATACTCAGGCTATCGGAAACCATACAGTGTTGAGGTCTCTTCTCAATCAATGGTACACAGCACATACAGATTTTGTAGGCGCCGTACTAATTGGAAGACTCCCGTTTGCTCAATTCTACCATCCTGCTGCATCTGGTTTTTCTGCAGAAACGTTCATCTGTGATCTTTTCCTCATGGATTTGGACGGCAACTGGTATGATACGGGTATGCCTGGTCACGCAGCTGGTGTCTATGACGTTCATAACGCCTCTGGTGGAGCAGACATCCTTCCCGAGATTGTCATTGGACGCATAGACCCTTTAAGCATCAATGCCTGGGATACGCCAGCAAATTACATCAACGCCTATCTTGGACGGGCTCATACATATCGAACCGGCGGTGTCCAAAGACAGAACCGAGCTTTGATGTACGTTGACGATGACTGGTCAGGATATTGGGCAAGTGTATGGAATAATGATCTTGGTCAGGCTTACACAACACGAACTTTCGTTGATATTCCTACAACATGGACTAATGCAACCGACTGGATCAATAACCGAGTACTGCAAGATTATCAATGGGGGCATATCTGTGTTCACAGCTTTGCTACCTCACACGTTTTTGGTCCAGGTGGAGGCGGTGCTGAAGGATCAGTAACTTCAAATCAAATCCGTCTTGCTCCTGCTGCATTTAATTTCTATAATCTCTTTGCCTGTCATGGAAGCCAATGGACTGTAGCTGGCTGTTTAGGCACCACTTATGCCTTCACTGGCTCTCACAGCCTCGCTGTAATCGGAAGTACAAAGACAGGAGGAATGATGGATTGCGATGAATTCTATCAACCTCTAGGACAAAATGATACTCTAGGCGAAGGGCTTCTCAAATGGTACCAGAATTCCTTGAATACTGGTAGTACAGCTGGAACTCTCTTCCTTGAATGGTACTATGGCATGAACATTATTGGCGATCCATTTCTGACGACTATCTATGATTGTACAGTACTTCCAACCACCATCAGCTCATCCACGCATCCAGATCAAGCCGCCTGGTATACCAACGGACAACCCCAATTTAACTGGACCATTCCAGTTGATGTGAATGGGATTTCTGGGTACTACTACATCATCGATCAGAATCCATCAACAGTTCCAACTGCATCTACTGGAACCTTCACTGCAACTAATGGAACCCAACCCGCCACTGCTCTTGCGGATGGAACCTGGTATCTGCATGTCGTTCCAGTTGATAACGCAAATAACGTAGCAACCACTGTTGCACATTATCAAGTCAGCGTCGACGATACAAACCCCTCAGTCACGATTAGTTCACCAATTACTGGTTCTCTTGTCCCAACGCAATTTGTGCTAGCTTGGTCAGTGACTGAAACTGGTTCTGGCTATTCCCGTACTGACGTATACGTAAATGGCACACTATTCACGACAATTAATGCACCGACAATGAATGCCACTATCACTCATAACATTGCTGGAAGTTTTCCTGTCAATGTCACGGTCTATGATACCTCTGGATTGCGAGGATCAGATCAAATCATCGTGACACTCGCTGGAGCTCCACCAGGGATTCCAGGCTTTCCATTTGAGGCCATCGCGTTAGGGGCGATTACAGCACTTGGACTTGGCGTTTACTATCGTCGAAAACGAAAACCCGCTTAGCAACACCTTGGACACCAATGAGGTGTCCAAGTCTTCCACTTTTTTAGAAGAACTTTCTCATGATTTTCGCTTATTCCCCTTGTTCTCAAGGAGGGTCTCGCATTTTTTGTAAAGTTGGTCGATATTTTGTGCGAATAGATGGTTAGGGCTTGTTTGTACTAGGATTTGACGGCTGCCCAGCTCAATAAGTCGGGTAAACAAGGGAATGACTGAGGCGACTTTCACGTTATATTCGCTCTCAATATCTCGTCTTACTTTATCGAAATCATAAATGCCAGGACATTTGTTGCATACTATGTAGGTAGATGGCACACCGAGTTTTTTAGCTAAAGCCAATGTTATTGCTGAACCAAGGAAGTCTTGTTGGTCTAATCGCATGACAACGAAGAGGAGGTCGGTCGTAGCCATTGACAATAAGGTTTCTTGGTCTAAACCGGGGTGAGTGTCAATAAAGAGATAATCAAGCTTCTTCACTTGCATGATTTGCTTAAACCCAGCACGCAGATCCGCTACTTCATAGCCTTCCCGAATGATTGTGGAAATGTCATCTGCGTTAAGGCTAGCGGGAATAATATGAATGCTCCCGGATCGAAGTTTCATGGTTTTCGTGTGGTCAATGGAAGCTTTTTCGATGGTGCATTTCTTCCTAAGGTAATCGTTGAGGGTGTAGCGGAAGCGATGTCCTGCAAGCCCGAATAGTACATGAAGGCCAGGGCTTTGAATGTCTGTGTCAATTACTCCGACGTTCCGACCCTTCATCGCAGCCCAGACTGCTAGATTCGCAGTTAAGTTACTTTTACCGGTCCCACCTCGGAAACTGTGAATCGTAATGATTTTACCCATCGATTCGTGCACCTATCTCTCGCTGGAATCATATAAACAAGAATTATTGCTATAGCCTCATCGACTGTTCGAATTGTGTGCTTTAAAGGCATTGGTTTAGGTGAGCCATTCCACGTTGTCACCAAGTTTTCTCAGTATGGTAATTAGCTTCTCTTCATCAGCTCCAATTCGCTGAGCAATGTCAGCAACACTGTTATTTCCATCACAGAATCCCTTAGCATGGTCAAGAATTTGGTACTCATCTCGGGGAAGCCCGACAGTTTCAAGGTAGGCAAGGAACCGTGTATCACTAGATGCCAGTTTCGGATAAAATATGATACGACGAATGTAACCTCTTTCAGCTAGATAGCTTAAAATTTCTGCCAGTTGTCGTCCATGGATACCAGTTCGAACCCGTATCTCCTCAACACTCGAAACCCCATCAATCGCTTGAATAACATCAATACCCGAATTTCCAAATAAAAGTGCAAATTCGCGAGCTGGTTTTGTCTGTTCAGCATAAAGTGTACTTTCTAAAATTGGGTTTGTGGTAAAAACTGCTAAATCAGAGAAAACTTCGGTTAGTTTGGTTTTTGGGTCAATTTTTACCATACTTGAGTAGTCGACATTTCGTAATCCATATACGAGGGGGGAGATTATCTCTGAACATCGACTTTCATGCAAATCTTCGCGAATAATCGCCAGAAGCATCAGTTCAGGAGATACTTGATGAATGTATAATTTCGTTCCTTCATCAAATGTTGTCTGGGTTACGGTAAAGTAACCTGGTAATTCCATCTCTTGGGATTGTGCGACTTGTTTTCCTGCGACTCCTAGTTCATGCTGTTGCAATTTTGAGGTAATGACGTACCCATCACTCGTAATAAGGGCGGTTCGCATAATTCCCGGCTGACCCTCTATGAGGCTCAAGATTTCTTCGATTTGGTCTATGATTTCAGGGGGTAAGATTGCAGTGGGGTATCTTTGTTGGATTTCTGGAATTCGATCGTATTTTCCGAGTATTTCTATAACGTATTCTCGGAACCCTCTAAAAAGATGTGAGGAAACAACAGATTGTTTCAACACTTCATTGTATTGACTTTCAAAAACTCGGGCGACTTCTTTGATGATAACTCGGTAGATGTGTTCATCATCTTCTTGTCCAATAACGATTATAAAGAGAAGGTCGGCCCGACTCTCATAAACGAATTTATTCTCTGCAAAAGTGACAACTTGGATTTCTCGTTCACCAATTTCTTCGGCGAATCCAGCTTGAGCTGATAAGAATCCAGCTACGAGTGCATCGAGTTTTGGGGCTCCACTAGGTGCAAAATTGAACAGGGGCATACCCCCTTTGCGAAGGACGATTATTTCTTTGACAGGCAAAGGATGTCACCGAAGGTGACTTGTACTAAAATCGCGTATAGATTAACCTTTG
>JBHLNC010000156.1:0-5302 GCA_048937435.1 Promethearchaeota archaeon
CAAGAACTGAAAGAGGTTGGTCAGCGAATAATTGACACTGAACGAATCCTCAATCTTCGTTTTGGACTTACTCGCTCAGATGATTCACTACCTAAACGCTATTTCGATGATCCAGCCCCATTGAAAACCGCGAAGGGGCATCATATAGATCGCAAACAGTTTCAGATCATGTTAGACCGATATTATGCTCTTCGTGGGTGGACTGCCGAAGGAATGTTACCAGAAGAACGAGTCAATGAATTGGAGGCGATTGAATGAAATACATCTTCGTTTATCCAGAACGATGCACCGGTTGCCGATTATGTTCCCTTGCATGCTCACTAACAAAATTTGGTGAATGTAACCCGCGTAAAGCTGCGATTAGTGTCGTTCGAGATGAGTTTGAACGGTTTGAGTTTCCAGTAGTTTGTTTTCAATGTCAGGATGCACCTTGTGTCACAGCCTGTCCACAAAATGCGATTACAAAAGAGGGAGGTACTGCAACACGCGATGATGACCGTTGCATTGGCTGTCGGTTATGTGCTGTTGTCTGTCCTTTTTCCGCTATAACAACTCATGGTAAGGAACTAATCCATTGTGATCTTTGTGGTGGAGATCCGCAATGCGTGAAATATTGTTCCACAAAGGCGATTGAATATACTGAGGAAACACAAGAAGCGATGCATCGACGAAAAGAACAGCTAGCCCGTGTCCTAATCATAGAAAAATAAATCCCGAGGTTTACTCGGAGTAATGATGGACCAAGTCAAATCACCTTGACAAGAAACTAACAAACAACAAGTCACAAAAACAAACAATAAGTCATAAAAACTGAGAGAATAGGTATAATGACTGGTGAACGAAATGGTTAGGGTTATTGTTGTTTATGACACGAAGTATTCCAACACAAAGCTTGTAGCGGAAAAGATCTTGGAGGGAATAGGTGAAGTCGAGGGAATAGAAACGGCGATCAGTGATGTCAAGGATACCGATCCTAAAAAGGCGACCGATTATGATGCGATATTGATAGGGTCTCCAACGCATTTTGGGGGACCTGTTAGGGGTATAAATAAGTTTATTGATAAACTTGGCAAACTTGACTTGAAAGCGAAATGGGTCGCTGTTTTCGACACCTATCTGGGAGAAGACTTCGAAATGTCTGTGAAGAAGATGGAGAAGAGAATAAGTGAAAGGGTTCCCAGATTGAAGCTAATAACTTCTGGCTTATCAATAAAGGTTGACGGAATGAAGGGACCAGTCACCGATGGAGAGTTCCCCAAGTGCAAAGATTTTGGAAAGAAGATAGCAACTCAACTTAAGAGCTGACTCTGAGTTATTGGAAATAAGATTGAAAAATCCCTGAATAAGCTAAAGAACCACACGGATTATGTTCACTTTTCTTTAGTACGCCAATAATGCTGGCCAATGAGATTATCTTTTTTCAGAGAGTTGAGAACTCCTGTTATGTTAGCGCCTGTTCGATGAGCGTGCAGGAGAAATCCTGCATTTCGGAGATCGCCAATTGCTTGGTATCCCTTGACTTGACCATCACGAAGATAGAGTTTCTTGTAAACCTTGTTTCGCTGTATACGAATAACCTCACAAGTTCCTATTTCCTTCGATGTCTGACCAATACTAACAACTGGCGTCTCGAAGATGTTGATCAGGTTGAGGGCATCAGATCCCTGATATGAAACCTGTTGTCCGAGCATATTTTGTGCTGCAACGCGACCCTGGGCAATAGCGTTTGGCCATATGGCATTGACTTTTAATTCGTTCGTGGCACGCTCTAATGCTTCCGCAACGTCTCCCGCAGCATATATGCTGTTCACGTTGGTTTGCATGTATTCGTTCACTAGAATGCCTTCATTTGTTTTAATTTGAGTTCCTTTAATGGTGTCAAGATTTGGACGAACACCCACAGCCACGATGACCAATTCGCATTTCAGTTGTTTTCGACCAACTTGTACACCTTGGACGCTGTTTTTACCAAGAATTTGGCTTACACTAGTCGAAGTATGAACTTCTACGCCTTGTTCCCGCAATAGTCGGTTCACGATTTCGGCTGTATCTTCATCTAGCATTCGAGGGAGAAGATGACTTTCTCTTTCAACTATTGTGACTTGGGCACCAAGGCGATGGAGCGCAGTGGCACTTTCGATTCCAACAAAGCCCCCGCCAATTACAACTGCATGTTTTATCTTGCGTTTCGCCCTTGCAAGGATGTCTTCGCTGTCTCGTAAATTTACTAGAGTTACGACACCATCTTTGTCAAGCCCGTCTATTGGAGGTTTGATTGCAGATGCGCCTGTAGCAATGAGGAGCCGATCATAGGGAAGTTCTTCCCCGGTTTCGAGGAGAACAGAGTTGGACTGAGGATTAACCGCTATGACATTCGTGTTTAATTTCATCGTAATTCCAGCGTCTTCAAAGTACTGGAGGTCAAATCGATCGAGGTATTTTTCATCAATTTCTCCGGCGACAAAAGAGGGAAGAGAGAACAACGCGTAGAATCGAGTATCCTTTGTGATTAGCACGGCGTCAATGGAATCTTGATGTTCAATTAGTGTTTGCACTGCACTCAGCCCTGCCGCTCCGCTTCCAATAATCACTAGGCGCATGTGAGTCCACTCAATCATCACAGATAACCAATTTTGCATAAAAATACTCTTGGTAGTAAGTCCGATTTTTGGCGAATAACAGATTTTTTAATAACATCTTGCATAGCCACTGCGAGGTGACACTTTTGGAAATAAAAAAAGTCGCAGTTATTGGTGCTGGACTCATGGGTCACGGTGTTACACAGGTTTTAGCCCAGATCGCTGGATATGAGGTATACTTGAAAGATATCAAACAAGAATTCATTGACACAGGCATGGGTCGAATTAAATGGAGTCTTGGCAAACTCGTTGAAAAAGAGAAGCTCGATCAAAACGATGCAGATGCAGTTCTCGAGCGCATCCACCCTACCCTCGACATGAAAGAGGCAATGAGTGGCACTGATTTTGTCATTGAAGCCGTTCCTGAAAACTTAGAGCTAAAAAAGAAGATTTTTGCCGAGATGGATGAACTTGCTCCATCACATGCCATTCTCTCATCGAATACATCATCTATCAGTATTAGTCGCATAGCCTCAGCTACAAAACGTCCTGATAAAGTCGTGGGTATGCACTTTTTCAATCCCGTACAAATAATGAAACTGGTTGAGATAATTCGAGGAGAAAAAACTTCTGATGACACTGTCAAAATCGTTGAACATGTGTCACAGAAAATGGGTAAGGAAACTGTACTCTGCAAGAAAGATTCACCAGGTTTTATAGTTAACCGGGTTCTAGTTCCTGCACTCAACGAAGCCATCTGGTTGCTTCAAGAAGATGTTGCAGAACCTGAGGATATTGACAAGGCTATCAAGCTGGGTCTAAACTGGCCAATGGGACCAATTACACTCTTGGATTACGTGGGATTAGACACCACTCTTTCTATAACAAAGGTGTTTCAGAAAGAGATGGATGAACACAAATACGCTGCAGCTCCACTACTTGGGAAGATGGTTAAGGAAGGCAAGTTGGGAAGAAAGACAAAGCAAGGATTCTACGACTGGAACAAATAAACACCAACACTATCATAAACCAGCTATTGGTGTAAAACCTCGCAATGAGGAGATATTGAGGGATATTTGAGAAGTGGAACTGGATTACTTATCTAGCTTGGCGCCACATTTTCCGCAGTGCGTAAACTCACTAGGTAAGTATTGTGTACCACAGCTGGAGCAGGCCTTTTCCCAAGGTCCCCATTTGAATTCAGGTGATTTACCATCAGCGGCTTCCTGTCGAAGGCGCATATATGCTGGAGGTCGTTTCTCGACGAATGCCCACATACCTTCATGGGGTTCTTGGGAACTGAAATGGACACTAAGCCAGTCTCGTACACTTGGCCAAGTGAGCGACCAAACAAGATCCTTCCAGAAGTTGGTTTGGGCTTTGGTAAAGCGAAGGCATTCGGGGAATTTTTCAAGTATTTTCTTAGACCATTCCGCAATGGTGTCATCGAGCTTGTCGTAAGGAACAACTTCGTTGACGAGCCCCCAATCCTTAGCTTTTTCGGCACTGATTCGATCGCAGGTGAAGAGCATTTCCCGGGCTCGCCGGTCACCAATAATGATTGGCAACCATTGAGTGGCACCGCCTGCAGCGACACTACCGACACGTGTTCCGACTTGTAATATTTCTACGTGATCTGCAGCTATCGCTAGGTCGCATGCCATTTGGACTTCATTTCCTCCACCAGCAACAACGCCATTCAGCCGTGCAATTACTGGCTTTCCACAATGCCGTAACAAATGTAGGGCACGTTCAAAAATTTCGCACCATTTCCAGAAGTCTCGAGGTTTCTTAGTATACTTTGTTGCATACTCTTTGACGTCACCACCGGTACAGAATGCTTTCTTGCCAGCACCGGTTACGACAATGACTCCAACCTCATCATCCCATGAAGCGGTATGAAGAGCATCACACATTTCGTTAAGCGTCTGAAGGGTATATGCATTGAATTTTTCTGGACGGTTGATTGTAAGGGTGGCGACCCAGTCCTTCTTCTCGTAAAGAATTTCTTTGTAATCGGGTTTTGCCAACTTAACCACCAAACTTAGTGGGTTAATACCGGATTCTCTTATTTGAAGTTTCTACTTGATACTACAATCTTCAGTAGGCAAAAAAATAGGATAAAACGGGTTATTAGATAATATAGATATTTTATAGCAAGGCTTCCGACATTTTCCGTTGCTGTCCGCTATGAGTTATAAGGTATAACCTGAAAAGGAATGCTATGACTGATCCAATGATCGCATATTGTGGTCTTAACTGCATTGAATGTCCTGCCTTTATTGCCTATCAAACTGATGATGAAGCATTACGGAACGAAACGGCGAAAAAATGGTCAACACATGATTTCCCAGTTTCTTTTGAAGACATCGATTGCACTGGATGCAAATCAACGAAACCTCCTATCTTCAATTGGTGTTCAAAATGTGAAGTTCGAAGTTGCGCTATTGAGCAAGAGGCCGTAACTTGTGCTCATTGCTCGGATTATTCTTGTGAGAAAGTCGACAAACTGATGAAAATGCTAGGCGACGAAGCAAGAAATCAACTCGAAAGCATACGAAAACAATTGGCGAAAAGCTAGATCTGTAATGATGAGTCCAAGAAGTGTACAATAACCCCTTCTGGAATATTTATGAAATGAAGCAAATCAGGCAGGAATGAACACGTAGGAATCAAGGCCAAATGATTTCTTAATCTCAATTTTAATTGGCGTGCCAATTTTG
>JBHLNC010000157.1:0-5264 GCA_048937435.1 Promethearchaeota archaeon
GACCACGGGTGTTACACCAGGCTGGGGTGGACGACCACTTCTCTTTTTGGATACAAAGCTTCTTCTTTGTTGATTTCGTAGGTACCAGTACGCATCAATGGTTGTGTGAGTGATATGTCTGATAAAGTGTATTTTTCGGCTGGTTCGGTGTTGGAAGGAAAGGTGGATGTAATGGCGATGACGGCGAGGTTTGTCTTTATGCGAATGGATATGGGAGGGTATAGTCGGTTGGTGGAAGCGCTAGAGTATATGACGAAGTTTGGATGGCGCGTGGTGGGAGGGTTTGGACAAGGAGCGGTAATGCTGGAGAAAGAAACCTAAGAATTCGCATTCTCCACTTTTACCTGAAACACCGGTGGTGTCCCAGGTTGTGGTGGACAACAACGTTCTTTTTCGCACACTAATTTCTTGAAGGGTTACTGCGGTTTCTTTGCTGTCTGCCATTGGTTGTAGAGATATTCGAAATAGTGCAGATAGTTGGGGTCGTTGTAGGCTTTGCGGGCGGCGTAGGCGATGGGTTGGATTGTTTCCCAGTGGCGTTCGACTTCAAAGATGGGCCAAACCATACTCAGATCGATGAATTTGTTGTGAAGGAGAAAGCCGAGGAGTTCGTAGGCACTGCTGATTTGTCGGATGGCGAGGTGGATGGGTTTCTGGCCGGTGGGGGGTCCGTATTGTTTTATGAAGTCCGCGAAGTCTGTGAACTCGGCTTCCAAGACCAAGGAGTCGGCGTCGTGAAATTCCTTGGTGTTGAAGCTTGCATAAAAACGCATGACTATATCAATTTTTTCGCGTTTCCGTGCCCGGCGGGAATTGAGCAAATAGTAGACCACACCTAGTGTTACACTAACTGACGCGATAATCACCGAAACCGTGGATAGGACATCCTGCTGCACATTAGACACCCCAACAGAACGTTTAGAAGTTCATACTACAGAGAGGGCAGCTCACTGAAAATCTTTTGTCCCAAACCATAGATAATTGTAGCGTGTTGTAACCCGAAACTTTACAAAAAAAGTGGAGGGGAGCCGATGGCAGGTAATGGGTTATACTCGTCGTTGTCGATAGATTATGACTGATATGACGATTATAACGACGACGATTCCAACGACTACGGCGAGTGAGGGGAGACCAATTGTAGCCGTAGGGACATATTCTTGGAATTCGAAGTATTTCAGTTCGTATCCTTCGGTGGCGAGTCCTTCGCCCATCGCCACCTGAAAATGAAAACGATCATTTTCAGGGCTAATCGTCTGATTCACATCTAAAGATAAAATATTATAGAACTTACCTTGAAATTGGACTTGCTAAAGTCATGGAGGGAATTATTAGTGGAAGGTTACCGAGTTAAAATTGCATTGGGAGTCTGTTTGCTAATTATACTGTGTAGCACCAATAACACACACATAATGCTATCACAATCTGCACTTTCATCCAATACAATAAGAAATTACACTATTAAAGCCAAGGGCTCCCCAAATTCCTCTACATTGCTTCCTCCGCCTTTAAGCGAGAGGGATGTAGCTCTTTGGAATCGAACTTATGGAGGATCAGGCTATGATATTGCGTCATCACTAATAGAAGTAAGCACAGGGGGGTTCTTGTTTGTTGGAGCGACTACAAGTGGAGGAGCTGGATTGGGTGATGCATGGCTCGTTCGCTTGGATGCTGATGGGAACCATCTCTGGAATCAGACCTACGGGGGAATTGACGATGATGCAGGGGTGTGTTTGATTGAGTGTAGCGATGGTGGTTTTGCTTTTACCGGTGAAACTGAAGTAAATGAGATTTGGTTGGTTCGCACTGATGCAGATGGGAATCATCTCTGGAACCAGACATATGGTGAAACCATGTGCCAATCCCATGATTTAGTGGAATGTAGTGATGGGGGCTTTGCCCTTACGGTCTCAACCAAAACAATAAGCCCTGATTTTGATATTGGGTTATTTCGAACAGATCCGAATGGCAACCTATTATGGTATAAAGTGTTTCCCGACACTGGCGCAGCCAAGCGAATTCTGCCAGTTGGAACTGGTTTCCTCCTCGTCGGAGACGTTTATAATGACGAAATAGGGCATGACTGTTTTGTGGTGCGTACTGATGAGAATGGCACTATGCTCTGGAACCAGACATATGGGGGAACTATCGAAATTGATGCAGAGTGGGCTATTCCCGTAAGTAGTGGCGGCTTCCTTATCGCGGGAAACCTAGCAGGTGGAAGTTGGAGTAATATTTGGTTAATACGGATTGATGATGTGGGACAAGTTCTATGGAATGGCACGTATCAACCATCAAGTGCCAGAATTACAATTCCAGATGAAATAGTGGAATGTTCTGATGGTGGTTTCGCAATAGCGGGCTTAACATCTAATTCTCCCTACTGGGATACTTTTGATGGATTTTTACTCCGTGTAGATCAAAATGGGAATCAGCTATGGACTCAAACTTATGGTGATCCAAACGAGTACGATAATTTAAATGGAATTATTATTGCATCAAGTGGATACTTGATGTGCATTGGTTACACAGAGGGTTATGGGGTTACAGGTGGTGATGCTTGGATGCTTTGCATTCCAGCACCGCGATGGGTTGAGGAACCCACCAACTACTATTCTGAATTAGGAACATTGCTTACTTATGACCTGAATGCTACGGCCCCGGATGGCATTGATCAGTGGTGGCTTAACGATACAACTGATTTTTCTATCGATACTGAAGGTATCATTCAAAACGCATCAACCATAGCACTTGGTAATTATCCGTTATGTGTTTCTGTCAACGATACCCATGGTCACTCCATTAATGCCTCCTTGACGATTTATATTGTCCCTGTGTCACCACCCGTCTGGCACGATACCCCACCTACAAATCGGCTTCTTGAACTTAACACACATTTATACTATGATTTGGATGCCACCGATATATCTGGACTGGATACGTGGTGGCTTAACGATACGACACATTTTTCAATTGATAATCAGGGCGTCATTCGAAATGCCACAACTCTTATGTTGGGTCGTTATGGGTTGCAAGTTTGGGTTAATGACACATTAGGAGAAATCTTAACCAGTTCTTTTACAGTAATAGTTCAGGATACAACACCACCCTCGTGGATTGATCTCCCCGAAAACCAAAACCTTGAATATGGTCAACCTTTTACTTATCAACTCAGCGCCACTGATTTTGGAGGACTTGATACCTGGTGGATTAATGATACCTCCAATTTTACAATCAGCAACAATGGCCTTATCACTAACATAATTACCCTTCCTGTCAGGGTTTATGGGCTCCAAGTATGGGTTAATGACACATCTGCGAATACCCTTACAGCCACCTTTACCATAAATGTCCAAGGTTCTACAACACCTTTGCCAGGCGTTCCTGGATTTCCAATGATTGCCATAGTAGTTGGTCTCATAATGGGGGTCAGTTTTGGAATTATTGTCCGTCACAAACGTCGAATTATACCCTAATGGAAACTAAGCAAATGAAATACTATTCACCATGAATTTGAAAATGATTCTATCTTCGAGTAGGTAAGGCAATTCGGTAAGTGTTGCTATTTGATTTTCTGCTTTTAATTTTCAGAGATTATTAAGCGGTTTTGAATAAAACACAATTAAGCGATTACATTATTTGACCCAATTCTTCATTTCTTTCTAATCGGTAGTATAATATTGAAATCACACTAAAATGACAATATTGATAGGACGTGCTATATCATCTGGAAAAAACCGATGTTGTACGATTGGTTGGGGTGGACGCCCATTTTTCTTGTTATCTTATTTTTCGTTGTGTGGGGGTTGAGTGTTGAGTTTATGGTTGCCTACCGATAATGTTAAATATTTCTAACGTTAGAAATAGTTTACATCATGAGGTGAGGACCAATGAAATACTACTATTTGGGATTGGTCGGCTTCTTAGGCCTACTCGGACTCCTGTATCCGGTGACCGGGTCGCCTGCCTGGCTTGGCTTCTTGGGGTTCTTTGGGTGGTTTGGGTTTTTCCGGGTGGGGGCTCACGAGGATGAACGGTTAGGCAGTAATTTCAATCGTGCGGCCAGGAACGGGTTTTTTGCGGTGATGCTGATCACTACCCTGGTCGGTGTCAGCGTGGCGGTGACGTGGGTGTTGCTGGGTGGTTCGCCGGTCTCGTTGCTATTCTTTGCGTGGTTGACGATTGTGATGGCTGTGGGCTATGCTGTGTGGGGCGTATCGATGGTAATCTATGATCGGCGTGGCGACTGACGGTGAAGACGCGAATTCGGGAATTCCGTGAACAGCGAGGATGGACCCAAGAACAGCTGGCGGCGATGGTGGGAGTAACTCGTCAGACCATTTTGTTCTTGGAGAAAGGAAAATATAACCCTTCGTTGCGACTGGCGCATCTTATTGCACAGGCTTTTGCGCGTTCTATTGAAGAAGTGTTCTCCTTCGAGGATGAGTACGTTGCCTGAACCGAGTAGAGTTCCCTACGCATTGTGTTTAGAAGCCTTGTGCAGGAATGAGTTTGGGTGTATAATCCGGAAAAACCGGTGTTGTATCGATTGGCTGGGGTGGACGACCATTTTTCATTTTCTTGCAATTAGTGTGGGTGTTAGGTTAGAGGTGGGTTTCGGATTCTTTTCTGTCGGGGTAGCCTTTGTTCCGGTCGCTTTGTGATTTGAGAACACGTTTGCTCATGAGCCGTGCACCTGTGGGATAGTTTTTGACGCAGGCGCAACCACTAGAGAATATCCCTTTGATCTTGTTCGTAGTTTTGTAATTCCTGTATTGGGTGTGTTTCTTCCCTGTATAGGAGTATGTTGATGGTCAAAGGGAGAGGGATCAGGAGTGCAGAAACAACAAAGGGGAGGCGCGGATCTAAACCGTAGACTATGCCGCCAAAAAGTGGTGTAATCGGTGATGGAAGCCGTTGAAGAAAAGTGTAAGTAGTGAAAGCGCTTTGCAACTGTTGTTGAGATATATGTTTTGAGACGAGGGCATTCATTAATGAAAAAACCCCGAAGAATGTCCCTCGTAGCGCAAAGATAGGGTAGAGCCAAAGAAAACTGGGAGCAATCACCATTAATCCAAGAGACCCGAGTAGCCCAAAAATGGGAAGCGGAAGAATTTTTGTATACCCAACACGGTCGCCGGTCACTCCAATCAGCGGGGCTACCAGAACAGCGCTTCCATTAAAAATTGCTATGAGAAGACCAATAATGTCTTCTTGAAGCCCCCAAACATCCTCGAGGAATAGGGGAATGAAATCCCTTGTGAAGA
>JBHLNC010000158.1:0-5178 GCA_048937435.1 Promethearchaeota archaeon
GCTCCTGTTCACGGAGTTCATCAAGCCGTTCTCGCATCTCATCGGCTTCCTGCAGGCATTGAACATACATCTGGTGTGCTTCTCCAGCCTCTGTTCGTGTTGGGTCAAGATTCTGTGACAGTTGAATGACATTTTGGTGTTTCAGTTGGGCTTCTTCAACTAACCCAACCATTTTTTCATGATGCTTTTGGGCTTTATTACGTGCATCCTGAATTTCCTGCCAAAGCTTTTCCATTTCTTCGGTTAAATCAGCAGGTTTTGGCGCATCTTTTGGCGTTGACGCGATAGCCTTCGACAGTCTTTCCATCTCTTCAATAACTGCCTTTTCTTCATCCACTGTTAAAGTCGTAGTCTGCTGTTTCCATTCAAGCTCACGAAATTCACGCTGCATGTCTTCTAATGACACATATCCCTCTTGACCTCTTCTTTTCCCACGTAACGCGTTCAACTGCTCCTGTAATTCACGCGCCCGCTCTGTTTCCTTATCACGCAGCTCCTTTTGACGTTGAACCTCAACATTCAGTTCATCACGAGCATCCCGTTGTTCTGAGATCTCATCATGAATTTGAGGGGCCTCAGCTCTTAATTCATCCCGGCGATCACGCCATTCCCAGGCCTGATTGCGTGAATCTTGAATTGCCCGTACACATACTCGCATCGCTGCCTGCACTTTTCGTAACTGTTCAAGAATGATTCCAAACTCATCTTTGTCGGGCGCGGGTTTTTCAGCCATCTCGTCCACATTTCGTCCAATTATCTTAAACGAAGTTCGTGTAGGTCCGTACTACTCTGCCTAAAGCTTTTTGGGCTTAAAGACAAAAACGCCTATTAGTGTTAGTCCAATGACAATTCCATTACTTAGAATGAATGACAAACTAGCAGCAATTCGTAAATTTATGCAAGATTCAGACATTGATGCATGGCTAATCTATGATTTTCGTGGAATTGATCCAACCGGAGGAGCACTGCTTGGTCATCTTGCACCCCGCTCACGTCAGTATGCTCTTCTCATCACAAAGGATAATCCAATCATTATCATCAAATCCCCCGTGGATTCTCCGGAACTAGCAGACATTGATCCAACCATCAACACATTCGATGCACAAACCCAAGCTGACTTCTTACTAGCGATTCAAGATCATACCACATCCTTTGAGCGCATTGCAGTAAATTTAGGTGAAAACCCTCAAACAGATGTTTTGCCCGCTGGACGCTTTATGCATCTATGTGCAATTGCTCCCAAGGTCCGCTGGGTGATGGGAGAAAATCTAATGCAAATCATACACTCTGTTCTCTCACCCGAACAACTAGACAGTCACAAAAAAGCTGCACTGCGCTTAACAAAAATCATGGAAGAGGCTTTTTCCTTTCTTGCTGATAGAGTAGGAACTGCAACTGAAGAGGCTGTTGCGGTATTTATCCGAAACCGGCTAGCAGAGGAGAAACTTACCTCGGTTGACGCACCGATGGTTGCTGTGGAAGCAAATGCTGCAAATCCCCATTATACACCCGGCAACGTAATGATACGAAAGAATCAGCTGGTTATGATTGATCTTTGGGCAAAATGGGAAATATTCGCTGACATTACATGGATGGCATTTACAGGATCCAAAATCCCTTCAGAAATTCTGACAGTTTGGGATGTTGTTAAGGAAGCCCAAAACCGTGCTACAGCTGCGGTGAAACCTCATATCGAAGCAAGAATTCCCGATGAACAAGCTCGAGAAGTAATGATAATGGCAGGATACAAAGACGCAATCTTGCACCGGACAGGCCATAGCATTGACTCTTTGTCTCATGGAAAAGGAGCAAACTTGGATAGCTACGAAATGCCCGAAACACGCCTTTTACTCCCCAATACACTGGTTTCAGTAGAACCAGGAATCTACCTTAAAGGTAAATTTGGAGTCCGGAGCGAAATCAATGTACTGGTAACTCAGTCCGGTCACCTCATAACAACACCACCACAAGAAAAATTATTGTGTCTGTAAAACACAGTGAAGAACGAATACCTTCTAATGAATAGAATCCGGCGGGAACATCAACAATGGCTGATAAATTTGTATTACTCCTCGAATTTTCCTCAGGAATTATAGAACCATTACCCCTCTCAACCGAAGCTTTAGCCGATGACCGAATTGTGATAGCCATCGATGAACTCAAAGAACGGGTATGGCTTTGGCAGGGTGCATCAACAAGTCTCGTTGAACGACGTGCAGCCCAACGAAAAGCACGTTCAATCGTAAGTGCAGGATACCAAATCGGACCCTACCGCATTGGTCGTGATGTCTCAAATATTGAAATCATTGAAGGGGATGTTCTCGACGATCCCGAAGTTAAAACCCAATACGATCAACTATATCATACACTTAGTCAAAAATTCACAATTTCAGATGGCGTACTTGGACGGTTTGGTGGTACTCCCTCTCCTGCTCCTGCAGTGGCTGAAGCCCCTCCACCTGCACCGACTCCAACAACTTCTCTTCCTCCCCAACCAGAACCCAAACCCACACAAGTCACTCCCCAACCAGAAACAACACCAGAGCCTGTCGCTTCAAAACCTAAACGAGATTTAGATGATTTGGGAGTAATTCGTGTTGGAATTCTTATCTCCTCAATCCTTGACTATTTCTCAATGTGCTACGTTAGTACAACCAATATAGAAGAAGGAATCCGGTATACCATCGAAGATCCCAACGGCATCATTTGCCAAATCGACGTTACTAATGGTTCAGTACACTTTCTGCAACGATACGATTTCCAAGGAAAACGCAAAGAAATTCTAGCCCTTCTCCGGGATCGCTTAGCTGCTGCAGATCTTTAATTCCCACTAATTTTTGGAATTGAATTGCAGGAACTGTATGGGAACCTCCAACCTTATCCGGTGTAGAGTCAACTTAATAAAAGATTGAAACTAACCGTAAACTGGACCTCGCAATGAAATTGCGTACTGTAACCGCGAGAATATTGCGAAAATATTGATGCCACACACAGCTGGCTTAGGTTCTTAATCTAAGTTGCTGGGTTTTGATGGGGTGCAATATCCGTGACTCGACTTGTAATGTTGGAAGTTGGTGGTTTAGGTTTTGTTCGCTCAATACGACCTGGTCCGAAGAAATTACGTGGTGACGTGTGCATAGTTGTAGTCGATGAATCAAACCAGGCGCTTTGGTTCTGGATGGGCAGCGGTGTTCAATATGATAAACGGCGAACCGCGAAAGCCAAAGCAGAACAAATGAGTATCGAGGGTCAACGTATCGGCGAAGAAGTCCTTGGTCAAGGATATTCTCTAGTAACTATCGATCAGGATGGGTTGGAGGACCCCACAACTTCGAATAATTATAACACGTTAATTGGTCTACTAGATTCACCAATGGAAATCCATACCGTTGCCAACCCCAAGGGAACACTCATAATTGGAACACTTCAAGGTGCCGCTCTTCCAGGTGCACCCGTAGTAACAAGTGCTCCAACACCAGCTGAAGCCCCTCACGCTGAGGCTCCAAAGCCTGTCCAACCTACTGCTAAAGCACCTACCAAAAGAGCTACAAAGCTTGATTTGGAAGCTGCACTAATGGCGATTATTCGGGTTCACCAACAAGTTCACATTGAATTCAAGAGTTCCGGTGATACTGAAGAAGTTATTATTGAAGCGATTGATGGATTGCAGCACAAAATGAAACGCAGCAAGGGTAAACTCACCTTCAACTGGGATTCAAAAACTCCCAAGGAACTAAAAGAGCTGGTAGCCCTTGAACTGAAAAACCTTGCAGGCTAATTCACGAGCAGTCACAGGTCAATTGGTATGCTCTTCATTCTTTTCCCAATGGCACTGATACTGTCCTATGCTTTTATTGGCGGAGGCATAAAGCTCCTGGACCATCTCACAGATGAAATTACTCAATCCCGACAGCGCCTACTCCTCCATTGGCTCCTGGCAATTAGCCTGATAATAATCATCAATATCTGGGTAATCTTTGATTTTTACACAGCTGTACTCGCTCTTGCATTAGTGTTTGGATTACTCGGAGCACGGAAAATCGACAATATTTACTTCACAATTATTGCAGTAATTTGTCTCTACGTTGCATTATACCAAATCATTGGCCTATTCCTATTCTTACTTCTAAGCCTCTTTACTCTCATCCCCGCCGTAATATTAGACGAAGTTATACATTCTCTTGCCCAAAAGATAAATCAACCCTCCCTCCGATGGATGTTGACACATCGTCCACTTGTTAAAATCGTGGTTCTTATCCTTCCCTTTTTCGGACTTCTTACATTTACTCACACAATTGGTTTCTGGTGCTTTGATATTGCTTATGATCTTGTTGGCTATTATTTTCGCGCGCCGAGTACAATGAACTACGAAAATTCTCTGGGTTAGTTTTTCTTTTGAATCGTCTTTGACCATTTTGGAAAGGTTTAAGTCGGCTCAGTTTCCAAAGAAGCATATACAGGTGAGGCTACACTATGAAAGCAAATATTTCGCTTTCTTACAGCGGGAAAACTCGAGAGGAACATGCCACACAAAATGGACACGTGAACCTGTTATTGAATCAACACGGGCGTATCATCAGTAAATTGCCCCTTGGCGATGGACGGTACAACTTCGTTATCGAACTCGAGGATCTTGAACGGTTCACAAATTCTCTTTTCGAATTCACTCGTCAAAACCCCTGGCTTCGAGTAGAGAAAGTATCTGCCCATGCATAAGATTAACTTCTCTGTTCAGTACTAGGCTAATACAAACCGTTGACCAATCTCGGGGGCTGTGGCTAAGCACCGTAAATGCTTTTTGACCAATCGAGTAAGCTCTCGGCATGCATTGGGGCTTCCATGAACACAAAAGACGTGTTGGGGTGCATTTTCGTGGAGTGAAGTGAGGAAACTCATGAGTTCTGGTTTATCCGCGTGAGCGCTGAACCCGTACAATTGCTCAACTCGCGCACGAACTCGCCTTTTTCGTCCATAAAGTGTCACAGTACGTGCGCCTTGGGTAATACGATGGCCCAAGGTTCCAGGTGCCTGAAATCCAATAATCATCAAGTTCGTTTTTTGATCCTCAATCCGTCGATAAAGGTGGCGGAGAATTCGTCCTCCGTTCATCATTCCCGAACCTGCGACAATCAGTATAGGTCCACTTTGCTGGCTTAAACGGTCACTGTCTTCATTGGA
>JBHLNC010000159.1:0-5174 GCA_048937435.1 Promethearchaeota archaeon
ATTCTGCCGTGTCTATGGAACTTGATTCCACGGATCAGCAAATTGAAAATGCCACTATCTCCACAGTGGATAGCTGGGTTCCAAGTGGTACTTCGTTAGGATTCGAGTTATCTGCAGATGGAGGTATTCATTGGGAATCCGTCACACCGGGTGTCGAGCACAACTTCATGTACCCAGGCAATGACTTACGATTCCGTGTCAACATCACCACTCCCTATTATGATGTCTCAGCTCACCTCCACGAAATCACCATCGACTACGAATACAACGATGTTCCCTCCACACCAACATTAACCGACCCAGGAACCACAGACACCGATGGCAACTTCACCGTTTCTTGGAGTGCCAGCACCGATGATGGCGTCATCGATCACTACGAACTCCAAATGAGCAGTTCAGCAGCCTTCACCACGATCCTCGACAGCTGGGCTCCGACTGGCACCAGTCAAGCGATAACCAGTCTTTCCGATGGAAATTACTTCTTCCGTGTTCGGGCTGTTGATGACGATGCGACCGCTAGCCCCTGGAGTAGCAGTGAATCGATTGAAGTCGCCATACAACCATTCACACCTCCCCCACCAATCCCTGGCTTCCCAATAGCGGCCATCACAATCGGCGTTGTGATTGGCTTAGGTGGGAGCATTGCACTTCGACGCCGTAAACACGCTAGCAAGTGAAAATAGTCCTAAGACGCCTTCGGGCGTCTTTTTCATCTTTTTTTCTAGATTCAGTTTCACTCGTTGGTGAGGGATTTATTATAGGTTGGACTATGAGAATTATTCTGTCACAATTCCATCTCTGAAGGTAAAAACGGGTATTCTCTCTTCGAATCAGAATTTGTACTCGTTTAGTGGTTCGGTCGGGTTTTGACAACACATTTAATTTGTTGGCTTGTCTTCCTTCATCGGGATGGATCGTTTTCCTCGAGAAATTACACCGTCGAGTGCACCGTATGATCCTGTTGAGTTAGCGGAGGCGACGCAGAAGGTGGTGTGTCGTCTTGAGGATAAGGCTCGGAAATATACGAATGTGTATGTGGCGGGGGTATATGGGGGCATTGCCACCGCGTATGCAGTGGGGTGTCCGTTGCGGTGTATTTTCTGTTGGGTGGATGATTCTCGAGAGTATCCAGAGCGTCGGGGGCGATTCTACTCACCTGAAGCCTTAGTGAATGCATTGTGGGATGTGGTTCGGAAAGGGTATATTCGGAAGGCGCGGATTTCAGGGGCGGAGCCGACATTGTGTAAGGCGCATTTGTTGGCAGTGCTTCCGCTTATTGAGGCGTCGTTGTTTGAATCGTTTATGTTGGAAACGAATGGCGTGTTGTTTGGTGTTGATGCAGATTATGCCCAGCAAGTAACGCAGTTTGAGAAGGTGCATGTTCGCCTGAGTCTCAAAGCTGCCACACCTGAGGGTTTTCAGCAGAGGACGGGTGCGCGTGGTGAAAGCGTTGAATTACCGTTCCAAGGGATTCGGCATCTGTTGCAGGCGGAGGCAAGTTTTCATGTAGCGGCGATGACGGATCCTCGGTTAATGCCGGCAGCGGAACGGGAGCTTCTAATTTTACGGTTAGCGGACCTCGATATGCGGTTGGTTAAAAATCTGGAAGAAGAACGGTGTGATCCCTACAAGGGAACGATACGTCGACTCGAGTCAGCTGGTATAAATCTGACTTCGTTCTTCTGACAGGTTCATCTATTTAGGTGAGTGTTAATTTTTCCTCTGTTTAGGTAAACTTTTGCATGAATTCCAAAGCTCTCACGGGCCATGGCAATTCTTAGCGTAGCAGATGACCTCTTACAATTCATGGTTCAGTACAAAATTAATGAGCTCTTGCATATCTCCGAATGGACTCTCATGATATACGTCAGGATGAACACAGACTTCTTCATTTGCCTGACCAGTATAGTCGATACCCATTCCTGGTGTGAATCTCACAAGTAACTTCGAGTTTGGAAGGATGTAGTAGCTTGGAGAGTCACTAATTCCATCACCTCCGGTTGGAATTCCATACAGCTTGGCAAATCCTGTTTCTTTGCAGAACAAGGCGAAAGCATCTGTTGCAGAGAACGTTATTGCATCAATTAGGACAATGATTCTTCCTTTGAAGTCAATCTCACCTGAAGGATCTACTGTCTGAGTATAATCATAGATCGTGAAGTCCTCTGTCAAGACTTCGGGTGGTAACTGTTTGAAACTCTCTTTTGGAATGATAGATCCTATGTCCGCGACTCTTCTGAACATCTCAACATAATTGCCAGAGCGGAAGGCAAGATGCATCTTACTACTCAGTTTCTTTTTTGCAAGGGGTGCAATAACATTTCGCATCCATGGGCCATAACTTCCTCCTTGATTTCCACGGACATCAATTATGAGTAAGTCAAACTCTTCCACTGTCTTGTAGAATTCTAGCAAGACTTTGTTATCATCTTGTTCTAAATTGTCGGAGAAATCACCAATTCGCACATAGCCGGCTTTTTTCTTTGGCCAGACCTTTGTTTCTAATCTTGGTGCCGGATATACTGTGAATAATGAATATGGATACTCAAAGCTTGTTTCGAATACAACTTTCTTTTCATCACCAGATTTGGTTTCTATTGTGAAAACAGCATCTAGTCCGAAACATCTTGGCGCGAGTCTGAATAGAAAGAATTTTTTTCTCTTGAAGTCCCAGTTCAAAATTGCTTTCTCATAGCAATCCCTCACAGCTTCATCAATCGGTTTATCATTAACAGCTATAACGCGAGAATGCCGTTCATACTTTTCCTCCCAATTCCCATATCCATCTTCAACAAAATAGTCCCCATTATTATACCAGATTCCTGCATCATAGTTCAAGGAATTCCGCTTCTTGAGAAACTTGCCAAGGATTGGTTCCCAGTATTTGTAGTACTTCTTCAGCTCGTCACTGAAAATATCACAAAATGGACTGGTTTCACGATAATACTTCACATCATAGAATCCATCAAGCCAATCAGGACTTATGATCACGGAGTGACCATTCTGTAGAGATTGAACTGCATCAAAAATAACTTCAAGATAGCCTTCTAGGGAATGTGAATCTCTAATCCGGTTTCGATATCCCTCATAGAGATTAAGCCATCTGTAACCTAGCATCCTCTCTTTCAATGGGAGATATGGATTGTTGTCTTTCATTAGAGAGAAGAGAGATTTCAAATCTTCCAACCAATCCTGCTCAGTCATATCCTTTGGATGAATTTCATTGAATTCTATTTTGGAACTTGAAGGCATGTAGTTCCCACGCCTTTCTAAGAGCATATAGTTACTTATTAACGCTGTAACTAATAACAGAAATTAAGATTCGACGATTTGAAGCAGCAGGGATTAATTCTAGAACATTTTTTCAGAACGATTTTTTATTGTGGTGGGCGGTAGCTGTCTGCTTGTTTACGGGCAAGGTCGTGAGGAGGTTTCATGTCAGGGGGAAGAGGCGACTTGTAGATCTTCCCTTTCATGCGCTTCTTGAACTCTTCTTGGACTTGTCTGAGCGCTTCGGGTTTGGTGAGGAGGTCAAGAGCGGTTGTGGCTAGGGTTTTCGCTGCGAAAATTAGGGATTTGTGACCGATGCTCATGCCGGAATGGGCGACGGTGCGCCAGGAATGGAAGGGGTCGACGAGGGCACTGGTGGTGGTGTAAAATTCAAGAGTGGGGGCTTTCCAGCTGACATCGCCGACATCGCTGGAAGCTGGCCAGACGAGTCCCTCATCCCAAGGGTCTTCGACGGTGTCACAAAGGGTCACATCGATGAACTCGTCCCATCGGGGGTGCTTCAACGTTCGTAGCGTCGCGCGTTTTTCATCTAAGGTTAGATCTTGAATGATGATTTTGCTAAATTGGATTTCTTTGGTGTCATATTGGGGTGGTCCGATTTCGCGCATGTTCGTTATGATGAGAGTACTAAGCTTTTTGTTGGGAATCACGTTCTGATATCCTATCTGTTCTTCCACGGTGTGCGTGGTCCCGGTCATTAAGTCTGCGCCGTTGGCGATTTTGAGGATGCGTTGGTAGATGAATTCGAGTTGATCCATTTCCGGTGCACGGACAAAGTACCAGCTGCGGGCATAATCGGGGACAATGTTGGGTTGGGTGCCTCCCTGTTCTATTACATAATGAATGCGTGCATCATCGATGATGTGTTCACGTAAGAAGTTCACGCCGACATTCATGAGTTCTATGGCGTCAAGAGCACTTCGTCCCAATTCGGGAGCACCTGCAGCATGAGCCGTTTTACCGTAAAAGTGGAATTTGCAGGATTTGATGGCATTGGAACTCCCAATAAAGGCCGAATTAACTCGTCCTGGGTGGTGGCTAATCACTGCATCAACATCATCAAAGAACCCATCACGGATCAGGAATAATTTGCCACCATAGTTTTCTTCTGCAGGTGTGCCATAGAATCGAATTGTGCCTTTGAGGTTATTTTGTTCCATGGCAATCTTTGTGGCTATGGCGCCTCCGAGAGCTGATGTCCCGTGGATATTGTGCCCACATCCATGCCCTGGAGCCCCTTCGATGATAGGTTCCCTGGTTGGTACGGCTTTTTGTGAGAGACCAGGGAGCGCGTCGTATTCTCCCATCATTCCAATAATCGGGCGGCCTTTCCCAAACTCAGCCACAAACGCTGTGGGCATATCAGCGACACCGCGCTGTACTTGAAAGCCATATTCTTCTAGGGTATCAGCAAGAAGGGCTGCGGACTTGAATTCTAACAGCCCCAGCTCAGCTAGCTCCCAGATTTTATCACTAATTTCGATGAGTTGCGGTTTGTGCTTTTCAACCCAATCAACTGCAATCCGTTTCACCACATGCCATCCCACAGGCATAATATTGCCAAATTGTTGGCTTAAATGTTCGCAGCATTTCTGTGGCATTCAGCTTCTTTGTAAGCAGGTTCTGGGAATTAGGAAATTAGTTGAGGGTCGAAATTTTGTGATATTGAGAGGTCTATGAGCTCTAGTTATCAGATTGTGACGGTGAAAAAAGATGGGTGCCGGGTGAATTCACCCGGCGTGTTTCCAGATTTGTCTAGGAGCAGCATCTACTGATTAGGGGGGAATGTACCAGTCAGCATAAATGGAATCTTTGGTGCGGTAGTAGTCATCGAAGTCTGGATAGGGTGCTGAGATGGTTACTCCTTCGCCTGGTGCAGGCCA
>JBHLNC010000160.1:0-5170 GCA_048937435.1 Promethearchaeota archaeon
AGGGGCATTGAGATTGATTGGTTAGTTGGTTGAATGGGTGGTTTGTTCGATCGTGACGTTGGTGGCTTTTTGCCCACGATTGAGTGCGCCAAGTGGTGTTCGTGTGCGTTATATCTTCGCATGAATGATTTTCGAAGACATATGTGCAATTCCAATCAAATGGTGTGAAAGATAGATTTGTTTCACATCACCGGTCCTTAGTACATATAACCAACAATAGTGTCAAATGAGATTTTTAAGAGAGAATCGGGCTAAATGCTACAGTGACCATCTGGTGATAATTTATGTCGGATAAAACTCCTGTTACTTTTCAGGACTTTTGTTACCTTCTACACCCAGGAATTACCGTATTAGTTAGTAGCCAAGGTAAGGATGAAAAGAAGAATGTACTGGCCGTGTCGTGGATAATGCCAGCGAGTGTGAAGCCTCCGTTAGTGGCAATGATGCTGGGTCGGGCTTCTTATTCCCATGAGTTGATTGTAGAAAGTGAAGAGTTTGTTATCAATATTCCGCACTTTGATCTAGCTCAAAAAGTCCTTTTTTGTGGTCGACGTTCTGGACGCACTGTTGATAAATTCAAAGAAACGGGGTTGACACTGATCCCTGCCAAAAGCGTTCAAACCCCTATTATCAAGGAGTGTATGGCCCATATTGAATGTCAGGTTGAGAAAACCTTAGAAACTGGACACAATGATTTAATTGTAGGTCGAGTCGTGGCCGCTTATGTAACTAAAGGGCTCTTCAGCAATGTTTACAACATGAAGAATTTTAGTCCCCTTCTTCATGTAGGTCGAAACTTCTTCACAACTACCACACAAGAAGTGATTGAACCTCCAATACAGACAACAACTGAATTATCCGATAGAGAACATGTCTGATTCTTAATTTTAATTCAGTTAGCTAAGTCCACCATACATTCCCAATGTATTTCTTAATGTAGCAACACGCAGGTTTCTTTGCAACAAAATGAAGGTAATTTATCAAATAGTTCGAGCTCCGAACTGCTCAACAAAAGGAGAATAGAGATACTGTGTTATTCTCCCTAATTTCGAAGACATACGTGCCAATTCCTACAAATGACTTGAAAGATGATTTGTGTTGCGTCATTCAATAGGTGTTCATATCACTAATTGTAAACTTATTTCGGTTTGAATGGTTTTCCGATAGGACAAGCTGCAATACAGATTGTGCATTCTTCGTAGCTATTAGCGGTCGGTCTTCGAATGAGTTTCTTTTCGATTTTTCGTACATCATCGGGCACATCTTTGGCTTGTGGTTGTTCCGCTGCGTAAGTCAGGCACCGAGTAATCTTGATTTGGTACGGCTCCAAGGCTTTTGTGGGACACGCGTTGATGCATTTTTCACAATGGCCACACAGGTCATCTGTGAATGGTTTATCGACCTCAAGTTCAGCTGTTGTCAGCACGGCAATTAATCGAATACGTGGTCCGTAGGTGGGTGTAATTAGGAGTGTGTTTTTTCCTTGGCAACCGAGTCCACAACGTACTGCGGATGTTTTGAGAGGAATCGCGAGTGAGAGACGGGAATCATAGCCTTTTTTACTCAGGTAGTCTACAAGCGTCCAAGCTTTGTTTTTTAGTATTTCATAATACATTTGATAGCGTTCTAATGGCACAGTGGGTTTTTGCTTGTCGCGATTTAGAAGATAGGATGAATCGACAGCGATATTGAAAGATTTGTCCCAGGCATAATAACCCAACAATATCACGGACTTTACACCGGGTAACACCTCTTCTGGTGTTCGTAGGTCTTGAACGGTGTGAATCCTACCATATGGTAGGCCACGAAGCATATTCGGCGTGGTAATGCCCATGGTGACAAAGCCTTCACCTAATGCTTGTTTCTTAAGATCTTTCGTTAAAGTCATTTTGCGATTAAATCCCTGGTGATTTTTGGGGTACTTATCAAGGATATGCTGTTTAGTTTCTTCATTCAAGCCACATTGATTTTTAAATGTAGAGCAGGTGGTTTTTTCAGGCGTTATAGGTCAATCTCTTGAGGTTCGAAGACCTACTTGCCATTTCTTTTAGAAGATGTATAGCGTCACGTTGAGTCAGAGAATGTGGATGTTACAAAGCGATTTCTAGTTTCCGCTGGTGGGTTCCATGGTTGATGCGTTTCTTGGCTTTGCTGTTAGCGTGTCATATGTGATTAGTGAGGGATTCAATGGAGAGAAGGCTTATATCAAACCTGAGGTGAATACATTCTTTTTAGGGATTTCAACATCATCTAATACTTGACTCTGGTTCATGGTCCTGGAGGGGGCCATTATACTTTGGAATTGCTTCGTCCTTTTGATGTTGTGAATCCTATTCAAATGAAAATGGAGTGAAACAAATGAAAGATAATCAGTTAAAAATTGCTAGCATAATGTTTCTTCTTCTCATCTTATGTCTCGGTGTGGTGCTCCCCGCGACAGCATCGCCACTTGTCTCTTCACAGACGTACACTTCCGACGATGATTTCGATCAAGGAGTTCTTGTTGGGCTGGAACATGAGACTGTACATGATCAGCTCCAGCTCGATAAAACACAGCATACATTACCCTTTATTTGGGTACCAAATTCAAATGAAGGCACGGTTTCTAAATATGATACAGCAACAGGAAACGAATTGGGTCGCTATCGTACAGGTCCTACTACGAGTGGTAACCCCTCAAGAACTACTGTGGACACTGAAGGCAGTGTTTGGTTTGGTAACAGAGGAACAGGAACGGTAGTCAAAATCGGACTATATGAAAAAGGCAACTGGATAGAAAAAAATAACGACGGTGATTGTGATACCTCTACCGATACAAATAATGATGGTAAAATAACTGGTGCAGAGATTCTCCCTTGGGATACTGATGAATGCGTGCTCTTTTCAACTCTCCTAGGAATCCCCTCATCTGGGCCAAGAGGTATGGCAGTCGATGGAAATAACGATCTGTGGGCTGGAACATACACTATCCCTTACTTTCCCTTTCCCTGGCCCGAATATGACGGAAATAAATTCTATCATATCGATGGAAAAACTGGTGCAATTATTGACACAATAAATATTGCGCCTTATCGTTCATATGGCGCTCTTATAGATGGTAACGGATTTATTTGGTCTTCAAGCCTAGAAAATTATGTACTCAAGATAAATCCCACCACTAAAACTGTAACGCCAATATCGCTTTCTCTCACATCATATGGTCTTGGTATCGATAACTTAGGCCATGTATTCGTTGCTGGCTGGGGTCAGAATAAAATCGCAAAGATAGACATTAACCCACCGCATTCAGTTACATATTCCCCGCAATACGATACTAATTGCCGCGGAGTAGCAGTTACTAGTGATAATGATGTATGGGTCGTGAATTCGAAAAATGGTAATGTTACACGGCTTGATAATGATCTAAATTGGAAAGCCACAATTGATGTCGGAGCGGATAATTTTGTCGCAATGACTACAGGTGTTGCAGTCGATGACCAAGGGAAGGTTTGGGCGTGTAATTTTAACGATGGGTATCTGCACAGAATAGATCCTGCTACAAATTTAATAGATCTTTCAGTTCAGACCGTGGGAATGAGTGGAACCGGTGTTGGAGCGCATTATAGCTACAGCGATATGACCGGCATCATAGCGTGGTCAGTTACCACACAAATAGGAACATGGACCGTTGATTTCGATAGCGGTGAACCAAACACTCCTTGGGGTACGGTTTCATGGAACAGCTACGAACCCACAGGGACATCAGTAACCATACGAGTAAGGAGCTCGAATGATGGAAGCAGTTGGTCCGCCTGGGAGAGTGCAACGAATGATGTTCCATTGTCCTTGACCCCAGATGGTCAATACCTCCAAATCGAAACGCGATTACAGATAGTGACAGGTGACATATCACCAATTCTCTATGATCTCACCGTCGAAGTAGGCAACCAGCCACCTGTTCCTAATGCGAACGGACCATACATAGGGTATGAAGGAACAGCAATATTCTTTGATGCTAGTGGCTCTTCTGATCCTGATCCGGGTGATACTCTAGAATTTCGGTGGGATTTTGATGCTAATGGAATCTGGGATACAGGCTGGTCTACTAATCCGATAGCACCTTATGTTTGGGGTGATGATCGGAACGGGTTTGCTATTGTGGAAATCCGTGATCCTTATCATGCAATGGATACAGCCACTGCCGTTGTCACGGTCTTGAACGTGGCACCATCAGTGGAGGCGGGAGTAGATCAAACTGTGTATTCAGGTGATGTCATCTCCTTTAGCGGTAGTTTCACTGACCCAGGGTGGCTAGATACTCACACTTTTACATGGGACTTCGACGATGGGGGAGGTACCTCGGGCACTCTTACCCCAAGTTACATGTATCTACTAGCAGGAGTCTACCAAATCACCTTGACAGTAGTAGATGACGATGGAGGAGTTGGGCTCGACACCTTGACGATCATTGTTGAACGGATACCTGTTGCCATTGACATCAAACCTGGTAGCGATCCTAACTCGATAAATCCAAAGAGCAAAGGTGTGATTCCGGTGGCTATCCTACACGACGACACGTTCGATCCAGCGCTGGTGGATCCTGATTCAGTAAGATTTGGACCGAATCAAGCCGAACCAGTACACTGGGCTTATGAAGATGTAGACAATGATGGGGACATCGACCTAATCCTGCATTTCAAGACACAAGCTACCGGTATCCAAGCAGGCGATACCGAGGCTACGCTCATCGCAGATCTCATCGATGGAAGACAAATCATAGGCGTTGATAGCATAAGAACGGTACCACCCAACATTGATTCATGATCAAAGTAGTAACGACTACGAATGCATCAGCACTCTATCAATTGCTTCCATTGAGAGGCGAAAGAGGGACATTTCCCTCTTCCTCCCTTTTTTTTCACGCTGGCACAGAAAGTTACTCGGTGGATTTAGAAGAACTGAGCATTGGGGTTTGTTAAAGATGACCAATTTTTAGAAAGGAATCAGGAAATTCTTCGAACGCACCAGAAAAATAAAGCGTGAACATCCACTCTTCAAAATTGCATAATTCATCATTTAGCTAAGTGCTATTCGGAGTAGTTTTGAATACGTAGATGCAATTCCTAACTAATGTTATGAAAGATGATTTGTTTAACATCATATGCTAGATAGATGAAAACGATGACTCGCG
>JBHLNC010000161.1:0-5159 GCA_048937435.1 Promethearchaeota archaeon
TTCTCGCCATTAACGTTGCAGCCGCTCCGGCTGTGCCACATCCAATTATCAGTATCTTTCGTGTCATTGGAATTCAATTCCGAAGAATTATTTTTCTTACCTTGTTGTGGACCTTAGCCAAAAAGATTATACTTCGCCCTGTGTTGTTCAATTTGCGGGTAGGCTTATTATCCTGGGGTGGCAAAGTGGCCATTACAAAGGTTGCTTCATTTATTCAGGGTCCTCCTGAAGCCATGAAGAATGGCTTTGCTTCCACACCAGAAGCTGATTTGGTCTCTGCTCTGATGTATTTACGGACCCAAGTGCAAGAGCCCATTCCCTATGTTTATTTATCCCGAATCTATGTGCCTTTCTTTTTGGTTCATGCATTACCAGGTCGGAGTGTAATTATTAGTGGAGTTGGGGAACCTACCATTTCAGTTCGTCATTCCTCAATTCCTTCGCTGGTTCAAATGCGAGAAAAACTTCGAAGTATCGAGAAAATGGAGTTGGTTCCAAAGCTTCTAGGAGAATTTATACAAACCTTTGAGAAGCCGACGAGTGATTTGGTTGTCATTCGGAATGCCATGTTACCGACCATGATTGAGACATTACGACTACTTGTCGATTCGGCTATAGCGCCACCCAGAGAAGATGTGTGTTTAACTTCACGTCTTTCGACCAAAGAGATTCATGATGTAGGAATTCTCTTTCGAAACGAACGAGCACGGCTTGACGACGAGCTTACCCAGCTGGGTCAAGCCGAGATTTTGATTGATGAATTTGTGGATGAACAGATTCGTCTACTTGATGCCCGACAGGATCGTATGTCTCCAGGGGCGACCCTTCGATGGGAGGCACCAAATATTGAAAGTGAACCCGACCCGTCGTTTTTCGCTGAGGAGCCTTCTCTAGAGTTGGATCAAGCAAAGGAACGTATTTCAGGCGAGCTTATTGGGTTAATTAGCCAATTAGAAAAGTCACTCGGAGTTTCGACCGAGCAGTGTCGCCGATTAATTAGTCAAATTCAAACTAAACCCATAGAAGTCGAATGGCATCTGGCAAACGTAAAAACGCGTTTACTTGAATTGCAGAACACGACAAGTGCGTTTCAAGAGATTGTTCAACAAGCCCTTGAAAATCTTGAACAGAAAAGCGAACAACTTCATGAAGCTAAGCTTCTGTCTCAATGGGGTCAGGAAGAGCCATTGTTACAGTCAGCAGGATCTAGTCCTTCTCCGTTCCCCAGCGGGACAATAACGTACACGCGACAACCAAGAGAAGAAAAGGCCACTGATGCTCAACTAGCTGAACTGAGTATGGTTCGGGAAGCGACTGTGAAGTTGCACACTGAATTGAAGAATGCCATCAAAAAGTTAAGAGAACAACTTGAACGTGAGCAGAATCAATTTGAGACCATCAGTGCCCCAGCTGACACATTGCAAGGATATCTCCCGCTTATGCGGTTAGTTGTACCGATTTTTGTAGTAAAAATTGGTCAGGGTGAAGGACGATATGGTGTGATTCCTCCCCTACGCCTAAACGAAGGGTCCCAAACCCAATACAGCGTGAAATTCTTTGATGACGTTTTTGGAGAACAATTGATTCAGCTGCTTCGAACTGAAATCAGAGCTAGCCCCGTATTCCGACAGACGCTGGATGACAAAGCGCGTGGAGCGGATTGGATTACGCGACCTTTTAGTGCTGAACACATTCAACGTGGTACTCGACAACTGGCCAATTATGGACTCTTATCCTATGAAACGAGAGAACAAGTAGCGGATTATTGGACAAGCCTTCTATCGCTGTAACCCATAATATTAGCTAGACCAGGCATCAAGGCTTTGTTGCTGTTGACCCACTTTGGCGTTTAACAAACGATCTACAACATTCGTTACACGGGCTTCTGAGAATCCTCGCTCATGACAAAGAAATTGGATCAACCCATCCTTGTCGATTGGCTTTGGTACGATATCATACTCATCTGAGATAGGGTGGTCTAGGAAAATTCGTCGTATTTTGTGATAATTGGGTGGAAGCTGTTCTAAGATTTTACTTGGCAGATTATCCAAGGTGTTGTTTTCAACTATTAGTTTTAACGCAGTTTTTGGACCAATTTGGGGTACGCCAGTGTTGAAATCCGTTCCAATGAGAAGCGCCATGTCAACTAATTGTTCGCGACTGATATTATACTCTGAGAGGAATTTGTTCAAGTCGATGAGTTCGGGTTGGAGGGGAACAGAGGTGCCTTTACTGGGAAGTCGTTTTCTTCCAGTAAGAGTGAGGTAGCGTAGAAGTCTGGGAGTTCCAAAAAGGAGTGTATCAAAGTCACGGCTTGCTGTAGCCCAGGCATCTCCCCGTTGAACCATATAGGCTGCTTGGGCTTCTCCTTCGCCAGGTGCTTGAACGTAGGGAATGCCGAGGTAGGTTAAAACCTGTTGGGCTTCTTCTGCCATCGTACGTGTTAGACGCCCTGTAGCCACGGCCTTCGACCAGGCAGTTTTCATATCTCCCTTCACTATTGCTTCCTGATATTCTTGTTCTGCCCGACTTCGTTGCTCCCGACGTTTTTCAATTTCGTCTGATTTCAAATCAGGAGGTTTCCCATCAAAGACGAAAATGAGTTTCAAATCATACTCAGTGATGAGCCGTGTTGTTCGATATAGGAGTCCCACCAAATGCGATGTCACGCGCCCTTCACGATCTTTCAATGGCACACCGTCAGGCGTCCGGATTAATGCTAGAAATTGATGAAGTTGATTAGCTGCATCCACAGCGAAAGATCGCCCCCTCAATGCCTCTAAGGTTAACACCTGGGGAGTAACAAGGGGCGCTAGTTTAACACCCAAAACGTACACCTTCTTCATCAATCGTATCGATTAATACTCTGCTTCACTCCTAGCATGACGCCTCCATAAAGGTTGTGTCAATGACTCGAAATTCCAGTGAGCCTTATCTCTAGTTAAACGAATAAAAAAAGGGAAGAAGGAGTTGACCTAGGCCACGATGGGTCCTAAGCTTTCTCTTCCTCAGCGATGATACCACCGATGAGTATTAAGAGCCCGCCAATGGTGCCTAAGGATAGAACTCCGAGAATGATGAGACCAACACGATGTGCTCCTGGATTATCTCGCCACATGAGAGGTAAAATACCAAAGAGCAGTCCGAGTACAGCTAGAGCAATGAAAACTCCACCAGCCAGTAATGCAAACATCATCAGCATTGGATCGATTAGCATCCACCCGAACATGATAGCAAAGGCAGCAATCATGCCGATAGCGAGGAGCAGGTTTAGGATTCCACCGATTAGCACCAAAGTCTTTGCAGTGTCAGACATTTTTTTCACTCATAGTTTTTATTGTTTCAACTCTGTTATGGAGTTGTTTCTGATGGCATAGAGGCGACTTAAAGGCTTTTGGCTATTATTAAGCACAAAAATCGACAGAATGCTCAGTCATTAGCATTTCATTAGGAATTGACGCATTTTATTGCTCAAAGAGAGTAACTCTATGAGGATCCCGGTTCACTCTACCCAAGTCTAATAGTAACTCACCCACGAAAAAAATATGGAGAAACGACCTTTTGCTATCGCTCAAGGCCGTTTATCCGCTTGGATAAATTAATACACCAATCAGGACGAGTATTGCTGGAAGACCACCCGCTAGGAACAAACCGATAATACTAGTCACTAGTAACCCAGTTTTATGACCAGGAATATCATGACGCCAACGCCACCAAAGGAAGAACCAGATAAGACCCACAATCCCATAGACTATCATGAGCCCTGCTGACAACATGAAGAATATACCGAATATCATGAAGAACAATGGATCAGCCATCAATGGTAATAAAAGAACGAGATTATAGGCGCCATAGACAAAGAAGATGATGAAGAAGATGATTTGGAGATATGTACCAACATTCACTAACATTTGAGCTGTACTTTCATCTGCCATTTCTCATTATGCCTCCTAAAGTTTCTATTGTTTGAACTCCTTTAAGGAGTGGCTATTCCTCATAATAAGGCGACTTAAAGGCTTTTGGCTAATATTTAGCGTGGAAATCGGCATATTTCGTATTTTCTGATTAATCTCGCTGTTTGCCTAACTCAAGATATCGTCTTGAATCGAATGTCACAATTGTTTGTTAAATATCAATCTCACCTTTTTCTAGAAGTGTAATATTCTCAATGAGATCCGGTGGATTTCCTCTTCGTTCCGCGGTTTGCCAAAGAACCTTAATCATGAATGTGGTTACAGTGGCTTTCAATCGAGATATGTCCTTAATTTTGTGATATGGAGCATATGTTTCGACAACACCATTGCAAAGTCGGAGTTTTTCTTTTGTAAACAGTGGGTCTGTGTCCAATATGGAGGCACATGCAACCGCCAGATCTTCGAAGTAAGGACCGATGTGGCTTTCTTCAAAATCGACTCCTACCAGGTGGTCGTGGTGATAGAGAAAGTTTCGAATGCGTGCGTCTCCCTTGATTAGGATTTGAGTTTCATTCCGTCGGAAAGCCGTATGGTACTTGGCTAGCCAAGATGCGAGGAGTTGTCCGTAGTTGGGATCTGGGTTTTCAGTGATGAGGTCACAGAGATTTGGCCCAGAAATGTATTCGAGAACTAATACATCGGATGTAGTTCCAATAATCTGTGGGACGGGTATCTGGTGTTCTTGGGCTGTTTTCAGTACGGACGTTTCATGGGCGATTCCAGGTTGGTGGAATAATTTTGCGACTAGGATATTGGGTGTGGGTTTTGAAGGTTGGCTTCCGGTGATTTTATAAACTTCATTTCTTCGGCTTGGCAGCCTTTCGAAGGCAGTTATAACATAGTCTTCGCCAAGAAGCGCTTTTAGTGAGCTGATGATTGTCCAAGGCAAAGTGGTGGTTGGCATGGCATTTTCCTCAGCACAATGTATGTGTGTTGTGATGCGATGGGTTAAGAGTTTTCGGAGAGTCAGGCTTGGTGAACCGCCATTAGTTATTTGAGGTAATGAGAACTTCATAAAGTGTGTATAATTGTTAATGGTGAGTCTCGTAGTGGTTCGATGACGAGATAGGTGAGGTTTGAAGAACATGAAAAAGAATACTAGCCCATTAATTGATACGTTGGTGCCGAAGGCGAAGTTTTGGTTTGAGCTGGATGGAGAATTGATTCTAGGACGTGGAGGGGCAC
>JBHLNC010000162.1:0-5153 GCA_048937435.1 Promethearchaeota archaeon
CTGCAGTTGTGTAGCTCTTACCGCTTCCTGTTTTTCCAACAATAAATAAACGGCCTAAACGTTTCACGGGGAGACGAACTGGTATTGTATGGGCAGATAAGTGACCAACATACGCTGATTGCTCCTCTGGAATATCAATGCCCAATGCCGCACTCACAATCCGAGGTGTCGCTTTGTAAACCATCATCTCAGGGTTAAACGGTGTTCTTGGCATTGGACCTACAACGTTACACTGCCCAATCGTTTTTCCCTTCTCTCTCCACAGTTCTTTACAAAGGAGCAGGTATTCTTCACCCTGATGAGTTATGGAAAGAAAGTCGTTTCGACCTACCTCTCCCTGTTTTGTTATTTGTATCCGAAGTGTGTGGGTAGTAGTCTTTCCAATAATTGCGGCAACTGGGTTTATTTCTTCAGAATCCGTAGGGGTTGCTATTGACTCTTCGTTGACCTCCGATGGTTCATCTGGTGGTTCTGAAGGCATTGCGATTACCTCGTGTGTGTAAAGGCTTTGAAAGCACACCCTTATAGACTTCGTGGGTTCTCATAGTGCTTCGCTTTTTTGACTATTTTCTCGCACAAAGACTGGATTATATTCCAAGTAACCAACTAGCTTACTACTAACCTTCGTGAATGTGTTCACTCCAATATAGCAACAGAACACTTTTTTCCTCTTTTACACAGTTTGATATGAGGGTTTCATTGTGTCAACAGAGATTCCAATCGGGGAACTATCACCTAGTCTTGCCTTCGGTGCTGCGTATTTTTGCATTTCCTCAATAGGTACTAGACTCATCAACATCTCTGAAACTTATACTGGAGAAGGGTTCTTTGGTACCGCAACGGTTTCCTTCCGAATGCCGAATACGGATCAACGCCTAGAAGCCACACTTTTGGTTGATTCAAAAGAACCTGTGGTTAGTCTTGAAATTACAGGTGCTGATGAAGATAAACTCCCTGGTTACCTCAACGAGATATCGCAACGAATCACTGAGACAATAGAAATGTTTAGCCTTGTCCCCGGCGTCAAACTCTCTCATGCCTCAAAAGCCATTGTTGTAGAACGTAAAATTGACGAGGCACTTCACCAACTCCTCACTGATCCTGACTTTCAAAAAGTATACGTCAAAGTTGCTGATGCTCGTGAACGTCTAATTCGGATTGGTGGTGACTTTCAACCGGCTACTCTCGAAATGGGAGCAACCCTCGAGCCTCTTGCTGGAAAATCTGGACCTATCCCGCGTGAGGAACATGAGGCGCTGGCACTCAACCTCCTTCGCTGGAAAAAAGAAATAAAGAAAGTTGTCAACCAGCTGACGACTGAAACTGATGAAGAATAATCCAAGTCCGTCAGGTGCTAAACCGCCACTTGTCGATTTTCTTATCCTTCTTGGTTTGTTTCTTGTAGAGTTTGTAGTGTTTCTGACACAAATACGCGCGCCGAGATCGGTCATCTTGAAAGACTACCCCCTCCGATTGAAGGGCTTCCCTGACCTTAGTTAAGGCAAAAGAACGCGCGGCTTTTTCATTGCATCCATCCACGCTACACTCGGATCCCTGCTTTACTTTTCCCATCTAGTCACACTCCACAAAGCACTAACTATAATCCACCTTCACTGCATCATGACCGCACTTTGCCACACAATCCAAGCACATTATACAGTCGCGGTGATAGAGTTTTCCAGGGGGTTGGCCTATGACATCAATGCCAACTGGGCAAGCCTTAGTGCATCGTTGTTCATCACAACGACCATGGAGGCATTCGGTGGCACTCCGAGAAACAGTGAGAAAGCTAAATTGACTGACTAGACCCATCATGGCGCCGACAGGACAGATCCAGCGACAATACGCTCGAGTGTAAAAGAGTGAAGCTACAAGGACGATGAAGAGGAAGATGAGACGAATCCACATTATGGGCGCCCAACTAAGAGGTGTTGGGTTCCATTGAGTAATGATTGGAGAGATTACGCCATTTAGCCATAGGTAGGGGACGATGACAAAGAATGTACCCGAGGGACTGATGACCGACCACCAGGCCGTTGCAAAGCCTCCAGCGCTATTTAATGTATAGACGAGGTCTGCTTCAATACCGAGAAGGGTCCACAAACCTACCCATAAGACGAAGAACAGGGTGGTGAAGAGGAAAATATATTTAATCCAGGAAAGGAGGCGATTTGTTTGCTTTGAGACTGTGCGAGTGCGGATTGGGGTGAGAGAGAAAAGATCCTGGATGAATCCAAAAGGGCAAACCCATCCACAAAAACTACGTCCGATCAAAATAGGGATGATTAGTACTGCGCCTAGGGCAATGAAGGGAAACATACCTGCCTGTCCGACTAGTTGGATGATATCAAAGAAACCTGTAGCAGTCCCTTGGGCAATGCCATGTGGCATATCAAAGACAACCGGAATATACCCAAAGATTGGAATAAGGTATGCTAAACCCGCAAAAAATCCCGATTCAAGTAAGGGATCGTAACCCAAAACGTAGGTTATTCCCGCATAAAATAATAGAAGAAAAACGATAAGCTGGAAGACGAATCGAATTATTCGGATGGCGAGTATTTCCTCAAAGGCTTTTTTCACCCAGTAATGTAAGGTTTTGTGAGGACGCGTTTTTTCCAAAATCGACTGCTTCCAACGGGCAAACCGGCTTCCCAACCGGTCCCAACTCCGTTCCTGCTTCTCTGGTGATTCAGTGTCAGTTTCGCTCACTATGCGAACCCCTTATGGTATTGGTTGTGGAAAATTGATGGCATACGCGTCAGAGAAGTATTGAAGCCATGAGCGGACCAGCTCATGTTGCCCTATTGCAAGTCCAAAAGCAAAGGCAGAAATTCCTAAGCAGAGAAGGGCAATGGCAATGACTCGTCGGTTCATACTTACATTACCTCCAGTGAGACGTTCAGAACTGCACTAGCGTTTAAAATGTTTTGCGTTAGGACGAGCTTTGTCTTATCTTAGTGAAAAACGTGTTAGAAACCTCGGAGAACTTCTTCAAAGATTTCGGTTTGTTGACCAAGAATCTTTGAACGTTTCTCCATTTTTTCTTTGCGAGATTTGTAGTCTACAGCCTTCACTTCACCAACGGAGTGACGGGCATCTAAGAGAGAAAGTTCATTTCGAACGGCCTTATATTGGGCCTTGAGTAGGGAGAGCCACTCACGAGCCAAAATGACCTGCTCTTGATAGAGAGCATCGGCTTCATCCATATTCTTCTCATATTCTTCCTTAAGACGAATATAGACACTCTCTCGAACCTTTCCACTCTCTTTCAGTTCTTCGAGCTTATCAAGACGTTCTTTTGACGCCAACCGTTCCTTCGCTGCTTTCTCAAAGGCGTATTCCTTAACCGTTGACTTAAGCTTCTTTTCACGGGTTTTCAAAGATTTAATCTGCTTTTGTAAAGGGTTGATTTCCTTTTCCAATTCTGCAATTGAACGGTCGCCCTCTTCAAGCTCTTTCTCAAGTGATTCTAATTGTTTCAGCAGATCCGCCTCTTCCTCTTCCAAACTCATCAGCTGCGAACGGGCTTCCAATTGAGCTAATACCTCAGCAGGAACTTCTGTCACCGGTTCTCGGTCAGGCACCCGTTCTGGTGCAACACGGCCTGTCGTAACTGGGCGGGAAACTGGCGTAGAAACGGATGCACCCATCTTCGTTCCACAATACTTACAAAATTTCGCCGCGTCTTTAACGGATTGTCCGCAGTTCGGGCACACTCGTGGCATACACTCACCTGCCGAATCTCTTATAACTTCAAACCTAAAATCCTTCGCTAACTGGTCCCTTTCGCTTCATAATTGCTTGAAAATGTCCGTAAAGTATTTTCCCCTGAAATAACCATCATTACATGAACTAAGAGGGACAGGCTCTATGCAATTTGATCTGTTTAGTTTCCTCCTAACCTATTGGTGGATTGTCGTCATCCTAATCTTTATCATCATCCTACTCCTTATCGTCCCGTTCATTCGGGTCCTCAAGGAATACGAACGCGCAGTCATTTTCCGGCTGGGTCGCGCAGTCCCCGGCGTTAAAGGTCCTGGTGTCGTCTTCTTACTCCCTATCCTTGATAGAATGGTCAAAGTCGACCTTCGTGAACAATATTTCGAAATCGAACATCAGCGATGTATCACCAGCGATAACGCTCCTGTCGACATCGACCTCCTCATCTACCACCGTGTCGTCAATGCTCGAGATAGTGTTCTCCGAATCCGCGGTTTTAGTGGCGCTGCCCTAGGCATCAGCCAAACTACACTTCGAGCTGTCGTTGGCGACATCACTCTTGACGACGTTTTGGCTAAACGCGAATACATCAACAGCGTGCTCCGGGAAAAACTCGACGAGAACACCGAACCATGGGGCGTCAAAGTCACTAAAGTGGAAATCCGTGAAATTTTGCCACCTACAAAAGTAAACGAAGCCATGATCATGCAAATGGAAGCCGAAAGACGCCGCCGTGCTATGGTTACCGAAGCCGCTGGTAAACGCGAATCTACTATTGCGGTCGCTGAAGGTGATAAACAGTCAGCTATCCTTCGGGCTGAAGGCGAACGCCAATCTTCGATTCTTCGAGCTGAAGGTGAAGCTTTAGCCTTGCAGAAAATCTTTGATGTTGCCAAAGGCATCGATGAAAAAACCATGACCATTCAATACTTGGATACTATCGAGGCGCTTGGTGCGAGTCCTAGTACGAAGTACGTGATTCCCATCGAGTTTACACAACTTATCACACCCATCCAGAAATTCTTGAAAGGCATCAAATAGTGAATTTAACGAGTAGGATGAACCGGGTAGTTTCGGCTACCCGGATACATAACTAATTCTAGATGCTATTCGACTGTTTTCGTAGTTATGCTAAAGTGGTTGTTACCGTGGTCTAAACCACGAATATTAAAAATTCAGTAAGTCAAAAACCAAATCGCGTTCGGAGATTTATTTCGCTGCCGCTTGTACTTTTTCCTTAACGGTTTCTCTGGTGTCATTATCAAGCACAGTGGTATAGGAGTCGTACCCAGGAAGCCCAGTTGTGATTTCTTCAATTAGCAACATGAGGGCTTTTTCTGAGTCCATGTCTCTTACTTCAAGACTGGCATCATCGAAGATGAAACTAGCCTCCTTCCATTTGCCCTCTCCGACCTGATACATCATATAGA
>JBHLNC010000163.1:0-5146 GCA_048937435.1 Promethearchaeota archaeon
TCTCTCTATGGAGACCGAGGAAGGCACAGTGTTCGCTCATATTGAACAAGTCTACAAAACAAATCGATATTTTGCGCAAATTGATGCGGTGCATGAGTTTACACGCTCAGGTAAAGCCTTCAATGCGATTTTTCCTATAGATCGATGGGAATATGTGCTAGCAGAGGCTAAGCCCCTTGGTATATTTGAAAACGGACAAGTTCGAAGGATTACCTATCCTCCTTCACCTGGCACGCAGGTAGAAACCCCAGATACAAAGATTCTAGGTGAATTTCTTGGTTTTACTAAAGATGGGATTCATCTCGGACAGTTGTTGTTCCATAATATTCCTGCAACCTTTGATTTGACGAAGATGTATCAAAAGCATGTGGCACTTCTTGCGATGAGTGGGGCAGGCAAAAGTTATGCTGCATCTGTAATGTTGGAAGAACTTCTTGCACGAAAACCTGGGCAAGGTCGTCCAGCGTTACTTGTGATTGATGTTCATGGTGAATATACTGGGCTAGCAGAATCGCATGGAGCAAAGGAAAAGGGTTTCGAAGACCAAATAACTGTCATTCAAAGTCCTCTAGTTGAAATTGCTACACCCCAAATGAGTGCAAAAGCATTTGCAACCTATGCCCCAGATATGGGCACTATTCAGGTTCGAGAGCTTACTCGGATTATCCGCACCCTTAGAAGCACACGAAAAGGACAGCCCTACGACATCGGGGACATAATCACCGCTCTCGAACAGGATCCTTCGATAAATGTGAGAACCCGAGACGCCCTTCTTGGATGGCTAGATAATCTTCAAAGCCTTCGACTATTTGGAAAAACCCCAACGCCTGATTGGACAAAACTGATGAAGCCTGGGCATGCAGTCATTCTTGATATGAGTGAAACCGTGAGTTTACAAAAGAAGCAGATTATCGTTGACGCGGTTCTTCGTTATCTATTTGACTTACGACGGGATGGAACCATACCCCCCGCAATTGTGTTTCTTGAAGAAGCACATCAATTCTGTTTGAGTGAAGATACCGAGATATTAACTAAAGAAGGTTGGAAGAAATATACGGACCTAAAAATCGGAGAATTAGCATATTCTTATAACACTGAATCTGAAAAAATGGAATTAACCGAAATCAAAAAAATAATTGTCCGAGATCATGACGGGGAATTGATAAAACTAGCCAACGAAAAGAGCATAGATGCTCTGGTTACAGAGGATCATCGAGTCCTTTGCAATATTCGGACAACAGATCGTGATCGAAAATGGTGTTGGTCTGATTTACGATTTGTTCATGCAGAAAATCTTCCAAGTGGTGCAAGAATACCCCTGATAGCTAAGATAGAATCAGGGACAAAATGCGATATTGATAACGATTTAATCAAAATTCTTGGTTGGATACTTACCGATGGATACATACATTATTTTGACAATAAGAAATATTTCAGCTATGAAATTTCACAATCAAAAGCAAAAAAGAAGATACTAACTGAGATGACCACTGTTATTAAGCGAAGATTTCCAGATATTAGTATCAAAAAGCGTGATAGACCGGATGAAATATTTCAACGGGAAAGGGAAAACATCTTCTATTTCAGAAGTGAAGCATCGAAGGAAATCGATTCTTGGCTCCAAAAGAAACCACATAAAATACCTAGAATTTTTCTTGAAGAAGCATCTTTAGCACAACTCAAAATTCTTTTCGATGCAATGGTTCAAGGAAATGGAAACATCACATCTAGTATAGGAGGATACAGGTACATCACATTCTATGCAGGTGACAAGGAAGAAATCGCTGATGATTTTCAAGAATTATGTTTTCGACTAGGATTATCAGCAATAAAAAAGCATGTGCCACAGAATAATCAATTCAAGGTATTAGTCTCTTTTAAACGGAAATTTGCTTATATTAGGAAAATTGCCAGAGAGAACTACGTAGGAAAAGTATGGGATATAACTATCAAAAACGGGTCATTTGTTGCCAGAAGAAATGGGAGCCCTTTTATTACTGGTAACTGCCCTGAGGCACGGCGAGCGCTTGCGTTTTCTAAAGGAATTCTTGAAACTGTGGCGCGTGAAGGGCGGAAGTATAATTTGTCACTCTGTATTATATCTCAGCGTCCTGTTCGCTTGTCAACAACAGTCCTATCTCAATGTGGTACGAATATCTTTCTTCGAATTACTAATCCATATGATTTAGATCATATCCGAGCCACTTCAGAAAGAATTACAAAGGCGACTCTTACATCAATTTCAAGTCTAAGTGTAGGCGAAGCCCTTGTCGTCGGTCAAGCGACTCGGTTTCCAGTATTTTTGCAAGTACGACCACGGATAACAAAAGAAACTGGATTTGGAATAGATTTCGAAACTGCCGCGAAGAAATTTGATACCAAAAGTAAATCGACATAACCCTTAGAAGAGTGGTGGGCACGGCGGGATTCAAACCCGCGACCTCCGGCTTACCTAGGCTTCGCAATCGAATGTTCGGAGCGACACCATATAAGGCATACACACACTGCGCAAAGTGCGCAAAAGTTCGGCGCTCCATCAGGCTAAGCCACGTGCCCTTGTGAATTTTGTGATATTTTACTGCAGCTTAAATGTGTTGGGGCATCTATTTCTCTTCGACGATAAAGCCGAATTGAACTTCCTTATTGGCAAATGTGAGTTTCCCAACCGCAAGCCCCTTTACAGTAGGTATTATCTCCTCCACTTCTAGTGTCATAGCACCAACTTTTGAAGTAATGCTATCCCGAGTCATTTCAACCGCTTGACGTAGTTCCAAAGATTTCGCAGCCACGTACAGTTTGATGCGTTGCGTAACATGAAGGCCTTTTTTCTTCCGAGTTGCTTGTATTTGTCGAATAAGATCGCGTGAAAGGCGTTCAGCACGAAGTTCGGGAGTTTCACTAATGTCAAGGTATATTGTGGCAAAAGGTAATTCTTTGTCTTTGAGTAAATCACCTTTGGCCTTCTTTTGGATTTCAACTGTTTTCACATTAGTCTGGCTTGCTACAACGTCGCTGAAATGATCAAGTTGGAACTCTTTCTTTGAGGGTACAATGATTAAACGTTGACATGGCCAACGTAGCTTCAAACCTTCCTCTTGGCGAATAAATTGAGCTGCTTCTACTATATCAGAAACCCATTCCATTTCTTGGCTTCGCTCAGGGTCAATTAGCTTTTCGTTGACCTTAGGCCATGGAAGCATGTGAACACTTAATGGGGCATCAGGTTCAGCAGAACGGATGAGGGCCTGATACATTTTTTCTGTCTGAAAAGGTAGTACCGGGGCTAGTACCGCTAAGAGAGTTCGTAAGACGTGGTAAAGCGTTGTAAATGCTTGTGTTTTTGATTCGTCTTGAGAGCTCACCCAAGTTCGTGGTCTTATCAGCTTGATATACCAACGACTCAAATCTTTGACGATGAAAGACTCCATCAACCGTGGTATAAATGGTAGTTCGTATTTCTCTAGACGCTCGCTAACTTGTTTGATTAATAGATACAACTGGGAGAGAATCCATCGATCTTCATTTTGTAGGGATTGAGGTTTTAATTTATGAGCTTGGGGATTATATCCTGCGGCTTTCATGAAGGTTGTTGCAAAGACATAGACGTTCCAGAGAATTGAGAGTGAACGACGGGTATCTTCGACATCTTTCCAGAGAAAATGCATATCTTCGCCGGGTCCAGTGCTTTTGATACAATACATTCGTAGTGTCTCTGCACCAAATTTATCCACTATCTCTTCGGGGAATACACCGATACCTTTTGATTTTGACATGGGTCGACCATGTTCATCGGCTGTAAACCCATGCATATAGACACTTTTGTAAGGTTCTCGATGATCGGCAAGCATGGTCGAGTTAAAGAGCGTGTTAAACCAGTTACTGATCTGATCTTTCCCTTCCATTACAAAGTCGGCTGTTTCCCATTGATCAAAGTCTGTTGTTCCATAGGTTGCCCAGCGAGAAGCCCATGGCGCCACACCACTATCTAGCCAGACATCTAACACATCAGAGACCCGTTTCATTGTGTCATTGCATTTCGGACAGGGCCATGAGAGTTCATCAATCCATGGTCGATGGAGGTTCTTAGGGATCTTTCCTGATTTTTCTTTTAGTTCGTTTATGCTTCCTATGACTTCAATTTCTTCACATTTGTCACATTTCCAGATAGGTAGAGGAGCACCCCAATAGCGTTGTCTGGAAATACACCAGTCCCGAAGGTTTTGTACCCAATTACGGAACCAAGTATGTCCCGCCCAATCAGGAACCCAGTAAATATCTTCGTTCTTTTTGATAATTTCTTCTCGTAAGTCGCTAACGCGGAGGAACCACTGATCAGTAGCAAGATATACAAGAGGGCTACCACACCGCCAGCAGTGAGCGTATTCGTGTTCAATTGTGTCTTGATGAACTAAGAAGTTCTTTCGGCGTAAGTCTTCAAGAATTACTTCATTTGCGTCTTGAATTTTCATTCCTGCATATTTTCCTGCTTCTTCTGAGAATGTACCAGAAAATGTCACTGGGCAGAAAATGGGAATTCCCTCACGCTCACCTACTTCGAAGTCCTGAGGACCATGTCCAGGAGCTGTGTGAACAAGCCCGGTTCCTTGCTCTAGCGTTACATATTCCTCACTTAATAAAATGGAATGAACTTTCTCAGAAGTTGCTCGGAATTTTGCCTGCCGAGGAACTTCATCTAACAATGGGTGGTCATAGCGGATCCCTTGAAGAGCGGATCCTTTGACTTCTTCAACCACTTCGTATTCTTTGTTTAATAAAGCCTGTAATATGATGTTAGCTAGCCCTTTGGCTAGAATCCACACTTCATCGTCAACCTTTACTCGAACATACTCAAATTCTGGATTCACCATCACAGCCATATTTGCAGGAAGGGTCCAGGGAGTCGTGGTCCAAATCACAATGAACTCGTTAGTTTTACCCATGACGGGAAATTTAACCCAGATTGAATAATCTTCAATTGTCTTATATTCGTGCTCTCGCTTGGCTAGGGCGGTCTCACAGCGTATGCAGCAATCTATTGAGCGTAATCCACGATAGAGATATCCCCGCTCAGAGGCGCGTTTCATCAGATGCCAAGTTCCTTCAATGTAGGGATTATCAATCGTGCGATATGGACGATTCCAATCCA
>JBHLNC010000164.1:0-5122 GCA_048937435.1 Promethearchaeota archaeon
ACGAGTGATTTACTGGTCCATTTTGTAAGCAAACAAGCATTTGACCAACTTTTCTTTGTGAACAGGGAGTCTTTACACTGAATAATCAAGCCTTGTTTGTTCTTAATGGAATAGAAGGGGGATTCGGGGAAAAAATAAATGAATTATACTAATGAACGTTTCCAGATTCTAACAAACACATCGAACCGTAACTTCTTTAGGTTGTGTTTTCTAGCAATGAGCAGGTGAAAGGTACTGCGTAGTAGGAACCTTGCCCTATTGGTATGTTTTCTTTTTCTTAGCCTAGGAATCTCCAGCGTTGCGACGAGTACTACAGAGAGAAAACAGATTGGAGACCCATTAGTTATCTACCAGCTCTCGGGGGAAATAACCGGGGTAACAACTCTGGCTATCCAAGATCTGATTACGACAGCAAATGAAGCTAGTGCCCGTTTGATTATCATTGAATTAAGCACATCTGGCGGAGAACTAGGAGCAGTTAGCCAAATTATGCAACTGTTTGCTACGTCACCAATTCCAGTATTGGTTTATGTCCCTCCAGCTTCACAGGCAATCAGTGGCGGTACATACCTACTAACTGCATCATCAATTGCCGCAATGGGTCCTGCAGCGCGCATCGGTTCTTGCCATCCAATATGGGGAATATTTCCATTCACAGATCCGAATTACCTAGATTCTCTGGTCGCCCTTATGAGCTCCCACGCACACCTTCATGAGCGGAATGAAACAACACCGACCCAATTTATTCTTGAAAACCTGAATCTAGGACCACTAGAAGCATTAAATCTGGGGTCAATTGAACTTGTGGCCAGTACTCTTGATGAGTTACTTGCTACTCTCGAGTCTTACACGTTAGTTCAACGCGAGTTACAACCAGATGATTTTACTTACCGAATCTTTCCTACTGTAGATTTAGGTGGTATCAATTACACTCAGATTATTCAGGACTTTGATGGAGTGTCAGCTGCAAGTCGAATCACATACTCACCAACTTTAACTCTCAACATCTTGTCCTTCCTCGCTCACCCCGTGGTGAGTTTCATTTTACTTCAAGTAGGTATTTGGGGATTCATCTTTGCATTGAACGCCCCAGGACATTTAGGTGAAGTCGTTAGTGTCATTTGCATCCTCCTTGCGTTAGTGGGTTTGGGCATCATTGGGATTTCGGTTGCAGGGATAGTTATGATGATTTTAGGACTTGTGCTGATCATCGTTGAAGCAAAGACAGATATCGGTTTTGCAGGATTAGCAGGGATAATCGGAGTAGCCTGTTTTATGTTTGGAGGGATTTTTTACCTGCCACCCAACCAATGGCTCATTCCCTCCCAGTTGATGTGGGTGTTCCAAGGGAGCTCAGCAGTCGTGGCTTTAGCTTTTGCGGGATTATTTGGCTATGCTATCTACAAAGCAGCCCAGGCTCGTGGTTTACCCAGCGACTTTGACCCTAAGAAGATGCCAGGAGCCATTGGTTTAGCAATAACAAACTTGGACCCTGAAGGCCAAATTCGAGCCTTTGGTGAAAACTGGACAGCAATCGCAGAACATGGCGTTATCAAAGCTGGAGAATCGGTCGAAGTTGTTAAGTTAGATGGCATTCGATTGATTGTAAAGCGTTCTGAAGTTCCTTACGAAATCAAACCCGAAACATCAGCTTGACAAGTACGAGCGTTATAAAATTTTATGGCTCAAGAAATACTTACAAACACAGAGTATATCAGAGTAGACTCATCTGAAGTGATGCGTGTTATGGGATTGTTAGGTTGTCATGTATCCATCGCTGAAGGGATCCAGAACGCCCCAATTCGCGGTCATGAGTTGGGTTGTGAAGCCATTCAAATCTTTACGCGTAATCCCAACCAGTGGAAGTGCAAACCCCTTCTCGAAGAACAAATCCAAGGGTTCAAAACAGGTCTTAAAACGCATAATATTAGGGCGGTAATGAGTCACTCAATCTATCTAATCAACTTAGCTAGTGGCGATAGAAGTCTCCGAAAACAGTCCGAAAGAGCCTTTCTTAACGAGATGGATCGGAGTGAAGCCCTTGGAATTTCTTTCCTTGTATTTCATCCTGGTTCCTTTCGCGAGTCAACGGAAAAAAAGGGAATCCGACGTCTAGTGTATAGCCTCCAACGGTTACTCAATCAACGGTCTGAGCAATCTCTTGTTCTTCTTATCGAGAACACCGCTGGGGCAGGTTCACACTTAGGAGCAAGTTTTGAGCAAATCGCCGAAATTCGGGAACAGATTGGAATGCCCGAACGTGTGAAAGTATGTTTCGACACTTCCCATGCCTTCGCTGCGGGCTATGACTTGAGTTCACCAGAAGGCTATGAGGAAGTCATGGATCAATTTGACAACACCGTTGGATTAGAACAGTTACAGGCGTTTCACCTCAACGACTCACTCACCCAACTTGGTAGTCTTAAGGACCGTCACGAAAATATTGGACACGGACAGATTGGCACCGCCACCTTTGAACGATTGGTAAATGATCGACGATTTCAGCTTCACCCTATGACGCTTGAAACACCTGGTGGCAATGAATGGTTCCAGAAGAATCTCCAATTGCTGTTTCAATTACGACGATGAAATTCTTGCTTACTCATCGGATTCGGTCTCTTCTTCTTGGACTGGTTCTTCGAGAGGCTCTCCCAGTGCGTTAAGTGTCTGTTCCGCATGGAAACTAACAGCTTTTGCAGGATCTTTAAGGAGACCTCGCAGCTCAGAGGCCAAAGGTCGTGCTTTTTCACCTAGATAACTTATGGCCCGGACAGCAAAAAGTCGGACTAAGGTGTTTCTGTCTCCAAGCATCCGGAGATAGGCTGTTGAGGCAGGTTCTGCCTTATCGCCCATATCCTCAAGGACCTGCAAGGCTTCATATTTGACGTAAATTTCACCAGCTTTACCAGCGGTTAAAAGTGATCGGAGCAATGCTAGAGGATCATATCCAATTCGATAGAGTGCATGACTTACTTTGATCTGGATGATTGGGTGTTGTACATCAAGGGCTTCGATGAGATCGGGGAACGCTTCTGTTGCTTTCTTTCCTATAAAACCAAGGTTTTCAGTGCATAGAAGGGCTAGAACTGCATTTCGATCCCGTAACCCATTTATCAACAGGGAAACTGTGTCCTCATCTTTTTGACCTAAGGAGATAAGCGAGATGAGGCCTGCAGTTTGCACACTGGGCATTGGATCTTCAAGAAGAGCGGATATGCTGTTTATCACACTGGCTTCTGCTTTTCTTCCCCGATGTATGCGTCCGATAGTGAGGGCTGCACAAATTCGGATATCATCACTTTCATGACTTAGCTGATTTACAAGAGCGGGAAGGGCATCGTAAGATTTTGGACCGATTCGTGCGAGTGCACAAATGACTTGGGCTCGAACACCTGGGTCGGCATCATTGATAGCATCAATTAGTGTAGGAACCGCTTCTGCAGCACGAGATCCGATGTGTCGAAGGATGGCTGCAGCCTTGAATCGGGGATCAGAATGTTCCTCACTAAAAAGTTGTGAAACATAGGGGACAACCTTGGACCCACCGATCGCCAGCTGATTAGCCGCATCTCTACTTTTGCGTTTACGGAGTTGAATTGTCTGGATTAGTTCGGCAATCTCGGCTTCAGTGAGTTCTGCTTCTGTAGGAATCGGTTCATCAGGCATGGCGATATAATCAACTGCAACAATCCAATGGTCAATGTCAGGAAACAGAAAGTCAATCCCGAGACTGGTTTTTACCCTGTACCTAGAAGAAATCCGATATAGATAGACTTGAAGAACAAATCCAACTACGAAAATCGCCGTCCCAGCGATGAGAACATACAACGCATATTGAGGAACGAGATAGGCCATGAAGGCAATCATGAAACCGATACAAAGGATGTATCGCGAGTATCGAAGAGCAGGATGTATCTTAGGCTGAAACATTGTAGGCAGAACCCCCATATAACGTGCAACGTCGCCGAATGCTCTATTTAATTGTAACCATTGCAACTGTCAGGGTAACTAGCTTGATTCGAGGATATCCACAAGAATAATTCGGAATTCCAAGGTTTTTCCAGCCATTGGGTGGTTACCCTTTTTTCCGTAGGCTTGTTCTGGTGGAAGTACCACGGTTTTTTCTTCACCAGGTTTCAATCCCACAATCGCGTCATTAAATCCTTTAATGACCTGTCCTGCCCCCAAAGTCACCTTGAGGGGTTTGTAGTCGCGGCCTTTGTTGTATATTCCAGCTCGAATGGCTTCCTTTTCTAAGGATGTGTCAAAGACTTTGCCACCCGGGAACTTTCCAATATAATGGACGCGAACTGTATCACCATTTTTTGCTTCAGACATTGAATGTCACTCCAAAGTATCCAAACCTTTTGTTGAATACCTATTTGTGGGTTGTCAATGTCAAAAAATCAAGAAGAATTTGGGCTCTTTGGTAAGAACACAATGAAAACTGCCCCTTGTTGGAAATCCCCAGGGACTCGGTCTTCCACTTCGACCCAACCCCCAAACGCTTCACAGAGTTCTCGAACCACCGATAAACCAATGCCGGACCCAAATGCTCCATCCATATACCGATTGAATAATTGCTCTTTCCGCTCAGGGGATATCCCCCGACCATAATCAATAATCTTTATCCGATAATAGTCTCGACCGTTATTCACGTGAGAGTCAATTTCAACATCCACACGATTTTCACCATCCGAATATTCAACGGCGTTTCTGATGAGATTCTGAAACAAGTCAATTAGCAAAGGATTGGCATCAATGAAGCATTTTCCCTTTGTCTCATTAATGTGGTAAATGATGTTCTCCGCTCGAAGCGCTTTGAAGACCTGATCTGCAGCTTGATTAATTATAACAACTATGTCCATTGGGGCATTACCGATTTTGGGCATGTGCTCGATTTTACCCAATTGTCGCACGTTTTTAATTAGATGGTCCGCTCGCCGAAGGCTGAGATGGATTTCCATTTTCACTTCCTCTTCCATTTCCGAGGGGAGATCAGGCAATTCGAGTAATTCAAGAGAAGTGAGCATGGCTTGATGGTAATTACTAATGTCATGCGCAAGGATGTCAGAGTATAATCTAGCTCGTTTTTCCGAGTCTTCCGTTACTTGAAGAGTTC
>JBHLNC010000165.1:0-5101 GCA_048937435.1 Promethearchaeota archaeon
TGTAACCGTTCCGAAATCGGAGGCATGAATATCTACCAAGCTGTCACCATTAAAGGGCATGTGCGAATTCCACCAAACCGATTCAATGAGGACTTGTACGAAGTCGCTGAAGAAATTCTTCGAGAACAATACGAAGGCATCATTGATGTCGACTTCGGGTTCGTCATTGCAGTCACTGATGTTCTCAATATTGGGATAGGCAAAATTATTCCTGGTGATGGTGCCACCTATCATGATGTCACTCTCAAAATCCTTACTTTTGAGCCCAAAGTAAATTACCTTGCTCAAGGTGAAGTCGTCGAAGTCGTTGATTTTGGAGCTTTTATTCGACTTGGACCTTTAGATGGGCTCTGCCATGTTAGTCAAATAACCGATGACTTCTTCTCCTATGATCCTCGAAGTGCGGCCTTAGTTGGTAAGGAAACCGGTCGCGTTATCACAGAAGGGGACCTTGTCCGAACACGCATTGTTGCTGTGAGTATTGATGGTGGAGCACGCAGTGGAAAATTAGGACTGACAATGCGACAACCTTTTCTTGGAAAATTGGATTGGATTAAGGAAGAAATCGCAAAACTGATTGAATCCAAACGAAAAGCGGAGAAAAAGAAAGAAGAAAAGGACAAATCTAAATAATCCAGCTGTCTCTTCCCTCGAATCTATTTGAATCAGGAGTAAAAGAAAATGGCAAAACGTAAAGCTTGCAAATCCTGTCACGTAATGACTTCGAAATCGCATTGTCCAATTTGTAAAAGCACCAATCTCTCTGCGAGCTTTTCGGGACTCGTCCTCATTTTTGATCCTGACAAATCTATGATTGCTCAAAAGCTTAACATTACGAAACCTGGAGAATACGCCCTCCAAGTACGTTAAGAGGTTATTGAGTTGGCTGCAAAGCCGCTACGAGAACTCACCTTAATACTCCCTAGGCACCTTCGAAAAACGCTCAAGGGTCCCAAAGGAGAACTTTTCTCACGTTCAGAATTAGGAGCAGCCGAGGATGCTTGCGCACACATCCGTAAACGGAAATTAAACCCTGTTATCGCTGTTGGTGATCTCGTCTCAATCAACCTAGCAAAGGTAAATTGTCAAGCGACGCTTTCCATTCTAGACGGGAAAACAAAACGGCAAGATCCTTTAGATTATGATTTAGATACAGATGCCACGTTTCATGCAACTAATCCCGCTGCTGAAATTCGGCCTGAAGTGTGGATTGCTATCGAACAATCCCTTATGTTGGGCGAAACTGGGAAAACTGCGAAACTCTTAATAGAGGGCGAGGAGGACCTAACGGCACTGCCCGCAGTGGCGCTTGCGCCCCTTGGCTCCGCTGTCGTTTATGGTCTCCCTGATCAGGGAATCGTTGTCATCGAAGTGGCATCAGAACACAAACAGGCGGTCGACACCATATTACAACAAATGGTGCAAAATGATGAAAATCAAGATAGAAGATAAACAAGAAAATTCGCTCCTCAAACGTCAGGACATTACCTTCCTCGTCGAACACGCGGGGACATCAACACCCCCACGTCTAGATGTCCGTGACAAACTTGCAGCGCAAATGAATTGTCAAACAGATCAGCTATACATCATCAAATTACAGGGCCTGTATGGTCAATCAGCGACACGAGGTCTTGCTCATCTGTATGCTTCAAAAGAAGAAGCCCTAGCTCAGGAACAGGCTCATATCATAAAGCGCCACTCGACAGGAGAAGCTGCTCCGGCGGCACCTGCCCAACCCGCTCCTAAGGAAGAAGCGGAGGTTAGCCCTGACGAGAGGATTGAGGAGAAACCACGCAAGAAGGAGGAACCTCCCAAAGAAGCGAAACCACCTATGGAGGAGAAGGCAGCAAAGGCACCCGCCAAAGAGAAACCGAAACCTGCAAAGGAAGAGGAGGAAAAAGCAGAAGCGGCCCCTAAAAAGAAGATGGAACCTAAGAAACCTCCGAAAGAAAAGGGGGCTTCCTAAAACTCATTTTAGAATTACATAGAAAGGTGAACAGCGACGACAAAAACTCATGAATATTATGCGCAAGGAAAGGATGGTAAACTTGAGCGTAAACGCCGCTCTTGCCCACGTTGTGGAGAAGGAACCTTCATGGCTGAACATGCTGATCGGTTCCACTGTGGTAGTTGTGGATTTACGGAATTCAAACCTTCGAAAAAAGAGACGCCGAAGGAAGAATAGGCTCTGCATCATTGAAAGAACGAACACTTTTAGACGATGCTTTCAATTGCCTCTAGCCGTCACCTCCTAATCTGGTATGATACCAATGATAGTCTTAGGTATTGAAAGCACTGCACATACACTCGGGCTGGGTGTTGTGAATGAAGAAGGACGAATCCTTGCTGATTGTAAATCTGTGTATGCACCAGAAGTGGGTGGAATTCATCCCCGAGAAGCGGCTGAACACCATCAAAAGCAAATGCATGTTGTCCTTCAAGATGTGTTTTCCGAAACTGGTGTCTCCCTCGCTGAAGTTAAGGGAATCGCCTTTGCCCAAGGACCGGGACTTCCCCCAGCACTCCGAATCGGTGCTGTTATAGCCCGTACCCTAGCAAAATCTCTTGGGGTTCCTCTTCTTGGTGTGAATCATTGTGTAGCTCATATTGAACAAGCCCGTTACTTCTGCAAAGCAGAGAAACCTCTTGTTGTATATTTGTCAGGAGGAAACACCCAAATTACTATGCTGGAAGCACGGCGATACAGAATCTTTGGAGAAACCTTAGACATTGCCTTGGGGAATATGTTAGATGTATTTGCACGTTCAGCTAATCTTGCACATCCTGGTGGACCTAAAATCGAGCAACTAGCTAAACAAGCTAAAGGTGAATATCAGGAGTTACCCTACACGGTCAAAGGTATGGATCTTGCATTTTCTGGTCTCCTAACTGCCGCAAAACGCCTCTTGGCAGATGGTTCGCCACTGGAAACCGTTTGTTATAGTCTCCAAGAAACCTCTTTTGCTATGGTGGCTGAAGTAGTCGAACGGGCGTTAGCCCATACCGGTCGTGAAGAAGTCATTGTCACTGGGGGTGTTGCAGCAAATGCGCGATTGCGCGAGATGCTGGCTTTCGTGGCGGAGGAACAATCAGCCAAATTTGCATCAGTCCCACCAAAATATGCAGGTGATAATGGGTCTATGATTGCCTATAACGGGTTGTTAATGCTTCACGCAAAAACAACAACTCCGCTCTCCAAAAGTAAAGTCCGTCCAAAATGGAGACTGGATCAGGTTGACATACCTTGGGGGGAATGAACTACTGATGTCAAAGCTAATCGCAAAAGGCGCAGAAGCTACCCTGTTTTTAGAGGATTGGTATGGATACCCAGTGGTTCGAAAACATCGCATTGAAAAACCATATCGGATACCACAACTCGATCTGCAAATTCGTGGGGAACGAACGATACGCGAAGCCCGATCACTTTCTTCTGCCCGACGGGCCGGTGTTGCGACCCCAATAATTTTCCACGTCAATCCTGATACTGCTACTATTCATATGGAGTTTATCAGTGGTCCACGGGTTAAGGAACAGTTGCCCATGCTCAGTGAAAAAAACCAACGAAGACTTTTCAAAAAAATCGGTAAAGCTGTCGCTCGGCTTCATAAACATCAACTCACACATGGTGATTTAACCACATCGAATCTTCTGTTGCCTTCTCAAGATATCGTCTATTTCATTGACTTTGGGTTGGCCACGATAACACAAAACACCGAAGACTTTGGAACCGATTTACATTTACTTCGACAAGCCCTACGAAGCACTCACTACTCACATTGGGAGACTTGTTATACTGCATTCGAGCAAGGATACAAGTCCTCCTATGGGAAAGGCGCATCAGCCGTCTTTCGAAAGGTTCGGGCGATTGAAAGTCGTGGAAGATACATCTCTGAACGAATACGGTGAATTAATATGACTCCAGGCTCGTTACTTTTTGTCACAGGGAACAAAAACAAATTTGCCGAAGCCAAAACCATTCTGAAACGAGTTGGGATTACTATTGAACAATATCCCAGTCGCCCAGTAGAAATCCAGTCAAATTCCTTGAATGAAATCGCTCGTGATAGCTGTAGACAGGCTTTACTCGAAGCTGAGCAACCACTCTTTGTTGAAGATGCTGGGATGTTCATCAATCATTATAATGGATTTCCAGGACCTTACTCGTCTTATGTCCTTCACACAATAAGTAACCCAGGAATACTCAAACTGATGGACGGCGTTAAGGATCGCACAGCCGTTTTTCGAAGCGTCATTGCGTATGGGACACCAAAAGAAGAAATTCGCCTCTTTGAGGGACGAACTGACGGAACAATCTCTCGCAGAATTCGTGGAACCCACTGGGGATTTGATCCAATCTTCATTCCCAAAGAAGGTGATGGCTCAACGTATTCAGAAATGTCAACAGAAATGAAAAACCAAATCTCACACCGTGCCAAATCATTGGCCAAGTTTGCTACTTGGCTTTTAGAACAGAGCTGATTCGGCACATAACAGGGATATTCTTAAATAGCGTTGTTCTTACCTGCTCTCCGGTGCTTCAAAATCGTACAAGCATCTTGGTCCAAAAAACAGAAAGATTACAAGGTGTACTGAATGGCTCGAATGCATTCCGCTCAAAAGGGAAAATCTCATTCCAAACGCCCAATTAGGCTAGAAACTCCTGATTGGTGTCAACGAACTCCGGAAGAGGTTGAAGAACTCGTAGTGAAGTTAGCAAAAGAAGGTAACCAACCCTCAATGATTGGACTGATTCTCCGCGATCAACATGGTGTTCCACTTGTAAAAGCAATCACCGGAAAAACAATAACCCAAATTCTTAACGAAAACGAGCAGTCCTTGAAAGTCCCAGAAGACCTTTTCCACCTTATTAGTCGAGCCGTTACCCTTCGAAGACACTTGGAAGATTCAAAAAAGGACCTTCACTCTCGGTATGGTCTTCGCCTTATTGAGAGTAAAATTCGCCGCCTAGTGAAATATTATCGTCGACAGGGTGTTCTCCCGGCTGACTGGAGATATACACCAGAGCAAGCCGCACTTCTCATTCGCTAGGCGTAGAAGGTTGCCGGCTGATTTCCTTGACAAAAGATTTGGATCGCCTCTT
>JBHLNC010000166.1:0-950 GCA_048937435.1 Promethearchaeota archaeon
CGGGATTTTGTGGTGCAGGAGTCATAGATTCAATTTAGGCACGCCTAAATATAAAGCTTTACATTGTTTATGTAAAACTAAAAATCCTAAACAAATCCGAGAACCTGAGCACACATGAGAAAGTATTGCACTAATCTCCCAACTGATCCCCAACGTTTTGCAACGCGTTCAATATCGCGTCGTTTCGCGGGTCGCCCCCCCAGGTATAATTGTGAAATGATTTTTCGGATGCCGAGATCATCAGATGGAAAAACATCCAGCCTCCTTAGCCCAGTCAGTATAGCAAGCTCTGCAGTCCAGACACCAACCCCTCGTATCGCATCAAGGTCTTGTATTGCCGTTTCAGTTCCAGATTGTACAAGTTTGTCTAATTGCAGTGACCCTGTTGTCAGTTGTTCACAAAGCTCAACGAGATAGGGGGCTTTGTAACCAACTTTGGATGCTCTGAGATCCGTTTCTGAAAGCTTTGCTAAGGTCTTGAGTGTTGGAAACCCGTATAGCTTCCTATCTCCCAGTTGACATTGTGGCCCATGGGCTAGGACAAGTCTTCGAGTGACTTGATTGGCAGAACGAAAACTGACTTGTTGTTGGAGAACAGCTTTCACGAGCGCTTCAAAAAGAGTTGGTTGCGAATAGGGACGTAGACCTCTCAAGGGTTTAGCAAGATGAGCTATGACAGAATCCTGTTTGATCGCAGCTAGGACGGGTCGCGTATCGACATCCCAACCCAACAGCCATTCTACTAATGAGCTGATGGCTTCATGTTGAGCCTCATATTTGGCTGGCCACTGAACCATCAGGCTGGGACGCGCCCCCTTTCGTAACTGGTGGACGCGAATAGGAATCTGAGTACCCTGAATTTGTATGCAGCGGGCAAATTCTCCAGGTCGTTTCATCTCTGGGACTGGTTGAATATCTGGGTAAATCCAACTATCCACGGTCACGTCAAG
>JBHLNC010000166.1:960-5095 GCA_048937435.1 Promethearchaeota archaeon
CTTGAAATCCATGGATATCAGACATTAATCCACCGTGTCCTCTCGATGCCCCAGGACATATTTTACCTTATGCCTAATCAAATTGTTATTGATAACTCTTTGAAGAAACGGTTGATATTAATAGTGGCACAACTGACCACAACATTATTATCAAACGAGAACTACGGTCACCCATTAACAAAAAGGTGAACCGAAAAAATGGCACTCTTAGGTGTTCAACAAATCATGACAGGTCAAAAGGTTGAAGCTAGCGACGTCATGCATTGCTTCCTTGGCCTTCGGACTCTAGAAATTGATGTCTACTTTTCCTTGCTCAAGGGTCAAGCTACTGTCAAAGAGACTTCAGAAGCCCTTGGGCGAAACCGAAGCACTATTCAACGGGCAATTCAAAATCTTGTTCAACGTGGATTTGCGTTCCGTCGAACCCGAACTTTACGGAAGGGCGGATATGTCTATGTGTACGAAGCCGTGAGCCTGTCAACGCTGAAAGATCTCATTAAAGATGCATTGGATTCCTTCTACAATCAGATTGTAACCTTCTTGGACCGATATTGGGCAGAGTCAGCGAAAAATCGTTAATCAGTTGTGCACAGTTGTGGCACTATCGATAGTTTTATATTACAACACCTCCACCAAACATCTATCAGCTACTAAACAAGGTTAAGAAATAACTCGTAGCAAAAAGGACGAGGAACGAGTCATGGTAAAAATTGGCTGCCCCTTTTGTACTAAACAAGGAATAAGTATAGTCATTGTTGGGCTAGCCCTAGTCGTGATTAGCGTAGCAATAGCAATACCTTTGCTTGCAGTAATCGGGCTAATCTTTCTGCTCGCGGCTTACATCGTCCCTAACCTTAGAAGCGGAGATGGTTGCCACGGATCAGGTTGCACTAATCCCGCGCATAACCATGGAGAGGAGGGATCACAATGAGTGAGTACCCCGATCCTGAACTTGCACGATTACGTGAACAAAAAATTAAGGAGTTAAAACAAACTATGACAACCGAAACAGAACATCCCCAAACCCCACAAGGAGTTCTCTATCTATCTACCCAAGATTTTGATCAAACCATTAGCAAAGGCGTCACTCTTGTTGACTTCTACGCTGAATGGTGTGGACCCTGTAAAATGATGGCCCCCGTTGTAGACCAACTCGCCCAAGAATTTGCTGGACGGGCCAAAGTAGCAAAAATCGATGTCGACCACAATATTGAGATTGCGATGCGATATCGCGTCCAAGGCGTGCCCACCTTTGGCATCTTCAAAGATGGACAAATGGTCCACCGAATAGTCGGCGGGGTTGGATATCAGCCACTAAAAGGCGCATTGGAGACTTTTCTCTAAGCCAACCTCTTCAAAATAACTTCGACTGTTCCGACAGAGGCATCTCCGAAAATCTTTTATTTTGTCATCAGATTTTCGTGAGCTGTTAGGGACCGTAATCCGCTTAGCATTACATCCGAAAAACACTCAGTAGTGTTTGGGATTTGGTAACAGCGCTCACTTCATAACTCTGTAAATAAAACACATTCCCGAAGAGTATGAGGTCGTTTCACTAAATGACACAAAACCCCCACAAGCAAGACAAAGTAGCAAAATCAAGAGAAACGAGGAAGTTGAAGATCCGATGCCTAGCAAGAAAGCCGTGAAACCCAAGGTTACAAAGAAGCACTTGGAGAAGGCTTTAAGCGAAGCTCAAGCTGAAGCCAAAAAATACAAAACACAACTCGCCTACGTCCAGGCGAATCATGAAAATTATGTCAAATCAATGGACAAACACAACACCCAGCTGCGACTCCAGGCTAATCGTGACTTGATTTTGTCATTGCTGCCAATCCTAGATGATTTAGAACGAGCAGAAATTATGGTCCCTCAAATCGAAATGAATGCCCCCTTTGTTGATGGGCTTAAGATGTTAATTGATAACCTGAAAGCTACCCTGCAAAATGCCGGTGTAAAGCCGATATCCTGTGAGGGACAAGCATTTGATCCCTTGCGTCATGAAGCAGTGGTTCGTGAGGAAACTTCAGAAGTCCCCCCAAATACGGTGATTGAAGAATTGCGGAAAGGTTATCTGCTAAAGGGAGTGTTATTGCGCCCGTCCATGGTGAAAATTGCAATTGCCCCCAAATCTCCTGAAACTGCAAAACCTTTGCCAGTTAAGGGAGAAAAACCCAAAAAAGAGTCATCAAAAAAGAAATGATTGTAACTGATTCATGATACAGAGTTGATTCGTATGACAAAAATTATTGGAATTGACCTGGGAACAAGTAACTCTGCTGCAGCTGTGATGCGCGGAGACCGACCAGTCATCATTCCCAGTGCAGAAGGTCCAACCGTGTCAGGGAAAGCTTTCCCCTCTTATATCGCCATCACCGATGATGGGACACGGCTAGTAGGTGAACCCGCCCGAAGACAGGCAGTGGCTAACCCAGAAGGTACAGTTACAGCAGTCAAGCGGAAAATGGGCACCCGAAAGAAGATTAAGATAAAAGATAAAACCTTCACACCCGAAGAACTCTCCTCGTTTATTTTACGGAAAATCAAAGTTGATTCTGAGGCGTTTCTTGAAGAACCAGTTGAGAAAGCCGTTATAACCGTTCCTGCCTATTTCAATGATAATCAAAGACAGGCAACAAAGGATGCCGGGGAACTTGCGGGTTTAGAAGTGGTGCGTTTGATTAACGAGCCAACGGCCGCTTCTCTTGCGTATGGAATAGATAAGCTTGACCAGGAATTGAAGGTTCTCGTGTTTGACCTTGGTGGTGGGACGCTCGATGTCACTATCATGGATTTTGGACCTGATCCTGATACGGGCAGTGGACTATTTCAGGTCGTCTCAACTGCGGGAGATACACAACTAGGTGGTACCGACATGGACCTTTCAATTGCTAATTGGCTTGCTGACGAGTTCAAAGCGGAGCATGGAATAGATCCACATGATGATCCTACAGCTTGGCGACGGTTACTCGAAGCAGCAGAGAAAGCCAAAATCGAGCTCTCGAATGTTATCGAAACGGAAATCAACCTGCCCTATCTCACGGCCGATAAATCGGGTCCGAAGCATATGCAACGAAAATTAACGCGTGCAAAACTCGAAGATTTGGTTAGGGATATCATTGAACGTTGTGATGACCCCATGCGTACAGCAATTAAGGATGCGAAGTTACGCCCGAATGAAATTGATAAGATTATCCTTATTGGTGGTCCAACTCGCATGCCTATTGTCCGTCAGTATGTCGAGAAATTCATTGGAAAGAAAGCAGAACGTGGCGTAGATCCTATGGAAGCAGTGGCTCTTGGAGCTGCCATCCAAGCGGGTGTTATTACAGGTGAGGTGAAAGATCTCCTTCTTCTTGACGTCACCCCGCTATCGTTGGGTGTGGAAACTAAAGGAGAGGTGATGACACGAATCATCGAAAAGAACACCACTATTCCTATCACGCAGAGCCAAATCTTTAGCACGGCAAGTAATTTGCAGACGGTTGTGACAATTCATGTCCTTCAAGGTGAACGAGCTATGGCTCGCGATAACATCTCCTTGGGACAATTCAACCTTACTGGGATTCCACCGGCGCCAATGGGTGTTCCTCAAATAGAAGTCACTTTCGATATTGATGTCAATGGGATTCTGCATGTGTCTGCAAAAGACCTCGGAACGGGTAATGAACAGAAGATTACCATCTCTGCTTCGACAAAACTAACGGATGAACAGAAGGAAAGGATGGTTTCAGATGCTGAAACGTACGAAGAAGAAGATAAGCGTCGACGCGAAGAAGTCGAAGAACTCAACAAAGCGGAATCAATGGTCTATACGGCTCGAAAAACCTTGAAAGAACATGGCGATAAAGTAAGTGAGGAAGATCGCCAAAAGGTCGAAGAATCCACTAACAGGCTTGAAAAAGCTTTGCAAGAGAAAGACCTTGCTGCCGTGAAGGAGGAAATGGAAAAACTCACCGACGCAATACAAGGTCTTGGAGCTGCAGTCTACCAGCAAGTCGCTGAAGAACAAGCGCGACAACAAGCACAATCAGGAGTCTCTGATGAAGAGCCATCTGAACCAAAGAAGAAAAAGAAAAAGTCCAAAGAAAAAGTCGTTGATGCTGATTACGAAGTCGTAGACGATGAAGACAAG
>JBHLNC010000167.1:0-5053 GCA_048937435.1 Promethearchaeota archaeon
TTATGAATGGGTAAAGGAGGGGCGGAATTGAAGGTAGAGATGTCCAGAATGCAATGAAATAATCCACTTCGACGACTATTAGGGCCCAGCCAAACAGGATTGGGGTCAGTAATCCTACTAGTCCCCATCTTTGGTTATAGGTTGTGTAGTAGCCGAAGAAGCCGAGGGCAGCGAGGATGAAGCCAACGTATAGCATGATCGCTGTGATTAGCAGTAGGAGGAAATATGGTGCAAAGGGTCCGGTGGGAAGGATGTACATCCATCCTAAGAAGTAAATGGCGAAGTGGATTGGAGCCACTATGGCTATCAGAATCATCCCGATAGCGCCAAAGCGGAAATAGGGTGCGTTCATGATTTCTCACCATAGAAACCTATGAGAACCTTCTGATTTCAGGAAAAAAGAATTGTGTATTGATAAGGAGGTGTGATTCCTCGGTTATTTGTTCTTGCGCCAGATTAGAATGCGTTTCTGTTGACTAATTTTGAAGCCTAGACTCTTGTAGAGTTCTAAAGCCACGGTATTGTTTGCGGCGACTCCGAGACTCGCTTTCTCGAGTTCTAGTTCCTGTAGCTTGTGTAATCCAAAGAGGACGATTTGGCGACCATAGCCTTTTCCGCGGTGTTGGGGGTCGACGCCCAGGTTGTTGAGAACGCCTTGTTTAGGGGTGAGGTCTATGACACCTACCAAGTCAGAGTCTTTGTAGGCGAAGTACATGAGTTCTTGTGGGTACCAGATGTCGAGAAATTGATCTGAAATATCGAGAAGGCTATCGAGTGCCAAGTTGAGAAGCCGATCCGGTGTGCCGGTCATCGCCTTTTTCATCGTTTTGAGGAACTTCATGAGCTCTTCACGGGCTACTTGCTCAAAGCGAAGCTCAGTAATGAGCTCTATCGGTGTATCTAAAGCGCGAACCATGTTAAAGCGGTGTTCCAGCTCCTTGAATCCAGCTTTTTTCCATTGTTCAAGCAGTTGTGTTTCAGCATCTGGAATAGAAACGGAAGCATAATCGACGTCGTGCTCATGTGCGATGGTCACCGCGGCAGAGACAAGCTCGCTTAGCAACCCTGGGGCTTGTTTAAAATCTAAGATCCGAACCACAGCCAATGGAGTGCCGCTCGGGGCAAACAATTGTAGTGGCTCCCGTCCAACCATCACAAATCCGATTGGCTGGGCACCCTTTACAAATAGCCAATAGTGAAATCCTAGCTGTTTGGCAATTCCTGCTACATTTGCGATCCGTTCCTGAAACGGCTCCATAGCAGGATCATCATGCGCGATTTTCTGTAATTGCATCATTCATCACTTTTCAGCTGATAGGTTTAGCTTAACTAGCTACACAGATTCGGTAAGGGATTGTATCTCCTACCTAACACACCAAAAAAAGCCTTCACATCTCATGAAATTCGGCTTAGATTGTCTTTATGATGACATCGCAATCTTTCCGGGTCATCAGTGTTCCCAAGGCTTTCCCTCGGAGGATAATAGCATTTTTCTCTGCGCGACCGATCCGTTGGAATAATTGGACTGTAATAGTTTCTCCGGGTTCTTCAAAGACACGGTTCCAAGTGCCAACGATTTTGCCTTTGACGAAAACAGTGGGTTGTGCCTGGCCACCGATGTACACGTGCTTTTCATGTTCAGTGGTAACGAGGCGGTTGCGGAGCTGATAGCCCTTCGGAAATGGATCTTCATAGGGAAGTAAGATGAGGGGGAGGGTACGGGGGGCTTTGAACTTCTTGAGAATATTAAAATCGGTTTCGAGCATTACATAGTCTTCGGAGTGTTTCTTGATTCGGATGGGGAGGAGCTCGGATTCAAGGGTCGTCATGATGGTTTGAATTTTGGTTTTTCCTAACCCGGTCCACCAAGCCACATCTTGTTCGGTGACTGGTCCGTATCTGCGAATGTAGTGTTTGACTAGCTGGATTTGTGCTTCTTCGGTGGTGAGGGGTTCGAGGTTGAGGTGGGGATAGACTGTGCGTGTTAGGGCGTAGCGGTTTTCATGCTGGGTCATGATGGGGTCTCTATACTTTTCGCTGAAGACTTTGCCTTGTTGCATTAACACGGTGAGGGCGATATTCACATTCGTCATGCGTGAGACGTTTGTACCAATCTGTCTTTCCAAGGTGCGGACAAGCCGGGGGCTCATTGCCTGTTTGATTATTCGCAGTGGTTGGGCACCATCTTTGAGGGTTGCGTACACTGATTCGGCGAGGCGTTGATATTCGGAATGGGGGATGTTCCAGCCTTCGAGTAGTTGCATAGTTTGGGCTTCGGATAGGCGGGTAGCTTGAAACGCGATGGGGGCCAGTTTTGTTGTCATGATGAACAACGTGCGGCGCATGAAACCGAGTCGTATTAGATTCCGTCTAATGTATAACTCCTGGTCTAACATGCTGCGCTGGAACTGTTTCATTCGGGCAAATAAGGAGAGGTAGGGCGTGGAGGCGCTAGTGGCATGTAATCCGAGAATATTTTCTACGACTTCCAGTACTGTGTCGGCTTTCGACTGATCCAGAAGATGCTGCTTATGTAGCTGATATTTCGCGGCTACATCGTCTTTGACTTTCTTCATGGCTATTTCAAGCGCTACTCGATAATTAGTTCATCTTTTATGCTCTCAAGAATATAAATCCGGGAGCAAATGCAACTCCATCAAATGTTGGTGAAGAAAATGAGTGATGAAGATACGATTTTACAGGTGATGAAGGATGCGGGTAAACCGTTACGACCGGGTGAGATTGCTGACCTCACTGGTTTACCCAATGATGTCGTGTCGAAGGCGATGAAAACGCTGAAAAAAGATGGGAAAGTGGACTCACCCAAACGCTGCTTCTACGCGCCAATCTAAAGGTAGGATGATTAAGATGAGTGAGAAAAATTCTGCTACTAATGCTATAATTGACACCGTAATCATCGTTACCTCACGGATGAAAGAACTAGCTGATTTCTATCAGGAAGGGCTTCAACTGAGCCCGCCGCATTCGCATAGTGATAATCATCTTGGGTTTCCCATTGGGGGAACCTATCTGGGCTTCGATCAAGTCGAAAAAGTGGAATCCACATATCCTGGAGCGATTTCCCTGTGGTTTCGGGTTGATGATATCGAAGCAACCTTTAACCGGTTTAAGGAACTTGGAGCTAAAGTCAAATACCCACCCACGAAAAAACCCTGGGGTGATACTTTAGCTGCACTTCATGATCCCGATGGAAACCTCATTGGCCTTGCCCAACGCTAGATTCGAATTCTAGATTCCAATCCTTCGCAGCAAAAAGGGAAATTAGCAGTTAGGGTCTAAGTATTTCATAGAGGTCCTTGAGCATCAGGACCACGCCTTGTCTCATCATGTAGCGGTAACAGCTACGTTTGATTCTATTGGATGAGAATAGGCCACCGATACGGCGCCGCCATGACCCAAAGAAATTCCGGTAACATTTGTAGAGTTCTTGTTGGACTTCACGGCGAGAGAGGTGTTCGGTGGGCATTATGGCATGGACCATATCATAGTGGAACCAGTTCTCATCTTCAATCCATGCTTCTCGTTTCGCTGTTTCGTATAATTCGGTTCCCGGATATGGTGTCAGGATCATAAAGATGGCAATGTCTGGGTCTACATCATCGAGCCATTTCCGAAAGGCTTCAATTGATTCATGGGTGTCGTTGCGGTCTCCAATGATGGCGGTTGTTTGCGACATGATGTTATTTGCTTTCAACAAGTCCATAGCCTGTTTGGCCATCGACGGATCGAGTCCCTTTCGGTAATTATCCAGCCGGGAGGCATCGTAGGTTTCTACACCAGACATAGCCCAATGCAGTCCAGTTTGGTGCATTTTCGGGAGCAGGTCTTGGTGTTTAATGATATCATCGGCGCGAATTTGCATGAACCAAAGGAGGTCATCGGTAATATCACGGTTGAGTAGCTCATCGCAGAATTGGTCCATCCATTTCCCTAAGCCCAGATTATCATCAGTGAGCCAGAGGAACCGACTACCAAATTCACGGTAGACATATTCGAATTCATCGGCGACACGTTTGGGGGATTTCCGTCGGCAGCGTCCCCAATAGTGCCATTGGGTGCAGAAGGAGCATTTATGGTTGCACCCGCGGGAGGCTTCGATTAACGCGTAGGGGTTTTTCGTTCCTGCCATCATGGTGAAATGATAGTGTTTCATGTGGTCGCGGACGAAATGATACCCGGGATAAGGCAATGAGTCGAGGTCCGTGATGTGGGGTCGATCAGGCGTCTGGATAAGCTTTCCTTTGTGACGATAGGTTATTCCTTTCACCTGTTCGAGGGGCTGACCAGATTCCAATGTTTTCAATAATTCTAAGAGGGTGTGTTCGCCTTCACCACGTACGACAAAATCGATTTCTGGATACGCTTCGAGACTTTCCTGTGCAAGGACGGAGAAATGCAGGCCTCCTACCACCGTGGTGATGTCTAGATTCACTTTTTTCGATAGTTGGACGGTTCGGGCGACAAGATAGGTATTCACCGTCGAAAGGGCGCCTGGACAGACCACGTCCGGCTTGAAGGTGGTAATCCTGTCTTCGAGCCCGTCCCATTGAAGTCGTTCTGCCTGACAGTCCACAACACTGATCTCTGCTTCTTCGAGGTGAGCTTCAAGATAGGCTGCCAAGCAGAGGATGCCGAAGGGCGGTGGGCGGTATTCTCCCATGATGAACCAGTAGTCTTTGGGAGGTTCGATGAAGAGCACTTTCATATTTGTCACTACGTCGCTTTTCAACCATCAGCAATAGCCTCGTTTGCGCCTAAATAATATATTAATGGTTAAAGAGAGGCAGTTCTGGACTAACTCTTCACGACTTGTATTTCTTATTCTAAGAAGAGCAAAGGAGTGAAAAGATACGCCTCAACTAATCCGAAGCATGCGAAAACGTGGCTTAGTGATTCTTGTTGGGTTTCTCGTAGCCTTTTCTCTGATACAAACCACTGCCGCCCATGTACCACTTTTCATGGTGGGTGGACATTCACTCGATGAAGCAGTACCCATCGAAAACCCAACTAAATCGTGGGTCATCTATTCTAC
>JBHLNC010000168.1:0-5015 GCA_048937435.1 Promethearchaeota archaeon
GCTTGGACTTGGTCATATAATGTCATAGCTGGATTTTGACTGGGACGAAACTGGGATGAAAGAAACGATGCTACTTTCTCAACGGATCTTAACCGACGTAACATCGTCTCCAAACTACCATAAGCCTGCTTAGACACTTCGACATCCATGGCTTGAAGACGGTTTCCTAGCTCTTGTGAAGCACACTTGTAACAAACTGGCTGACCTTCTAGTTGATAGACCTGTTGGCGATTGAGCAAGGTCAACCGACTATCTGCAATACACGAACTACATGCCCGGACAATAACGGGATCATTTACACTGAAATCCCGCAACATCCCTTTCAATTCCGTCAGAAAGGGAAATCGTGGCTGTCTGGGAATTGCAATATATTCAGCATTTCTTACCCAATTCACGAATGTACGAGGGTCAATCGGGCGAACGCCACCCTTCTGTATCAACCACAACTTAGCAGGACGTAACCGACCCTCTTCCATGTGAAACTGCATTCGTGCCCGTAAAATCGGGATAGAAGCCCGTTTGGGTCGAAAGACTACACAAAATGCTGATAGCTCCCGCTTTTTCTCAGGAAAAAGAGCTAAGCCAAAAGGAGGTTTTAATGGACGCATTCCCAAACACTAATCAATCAGCTTTCGCTGAGAAAAACAAGCAATGCTTATTAGTCTTCTCTTACGTTTAGATAGCAGGGGTTCAGTGGATGCGCCAAATCATTATATTCCCGGGTATCCTGTCACTCATTTTGAGTAAGGCTGCTCGCGCAGGTCGTACTGAAATCGGTGGCTTTCTCATTGGCAAAATAGAGCGTAACCGACTGATTATTACGAGAGCTACTTTTCCCCGGCAAATTGGAACAAGTACGCGTGTTACAATCAATGATGTTGATATGGCTCTTCTTGCTGAAGAGCTTGCTGAACGAGGGGCAGGTGAAGTTATCATTGGTTGGCATCATACGCACCCTGGGTTAGGTGTGTTTATGTCCGGAACGGATGTTTCAACACAACGTCGTTATCAGGCCTTTTTCCCAGATGCCGTCGCTATGGTAATGGACCCAATCAAATTCTCTGAAACACTGAATCTTGAAGACTTGGATCTTAAAGTCTATCGTGTCAAAAATGGGAAACCTGAAGCAATTGACTACGTGTATGCACATGACCCAGCAAGAATTATTCCTGATTTGTTTGAAATCATGCTAACGCTTGAAGAACCCGCCCATATGATATTTGAAGACACTTGGTTTGAGAAAATGCTTCGAGAAGTCTTAGGAGAGCCGATAACCGCACCAGAATTTATTCAAGGATTAGGGAATTTCGTAGAAGCAGCCGTTGCCTTTGGCACGGTAATATTCCTTTGTATTTTCATCGCCATTTCATTAATGGGACTATTCATCTAATTTGATTTAGAAAAATACCTACCAATCCTCGATCCCCAGTTGTAAGAGAAAAGGCACATCACACTTCTGCGGAAAAAATGATTAGAATATTTACTCGGGTTCATCAAAACCAAGGGCTTTCAAGGCAGCGAGAATTGCCTCCTTGTCATCAACAGAAACGTCGTCGACTTCTGAACTTGCTTCTGAGACGCTAATGGTTTCTAGTCCTGGTTCCTCAACAGGGGCAATGGTTGGGGAAGTTGGTTCAGTTTCTACCAGGCTTTCTTCAGCAGGAGTAGGTGCCATTTCAGGCGCGACGGGCTCTTCGGCAATTTCAGGTTCGTCAGTCTCTTCCGCTTCTATAATGGATTCTGCTGCTGCAATAGGCATCTTACGGAATCCCATAAGTTGATCAGGTTCAAGGGGATGGGTTTCCATAATCTTGGTTACTTTCGTTGCATAGATTTTCATCAGTCCAATGTAATAGCCAAGCCGGATTTGATCTCTACTTGCTCCAACTAAGAGAGTTTCGGGGGTTCCGCGCATAATTATTGTAAAACCTTTATTGCCCCTGAGTATTACTTCGGAGAGAGTTCCTTGGCTGAGTTGCCGCAGAGTTTCTTCTCCAACATTAACAAGCGTGGCGGTTGCAGCAGAGAAGATGTCGGAATCCACATCACCACTAACCGCACATGCAAGACGAATACCCTCTCGGGTAACAACAGCGAGCGCTTCAAGCCCCGTTGATTGCTCGATTCGTCGCATTAAATCCTGTAAATCCTTAAAGGGAGTCTCAGCCATCGTCCAATACACTCTCAGAACGTGTCTAGTGTTTTCTCTTCTTCGTTTCCTATATCAAGGTTGCTGTAGCACTTACTTAGTTTTTTGGAACTTTGCGAGGGTCGAAAACCCCTAGTGAAAAAAGAATACTTTCGGTTTCCTCTACCGGCATAGTGTTTGCTTGAACGTATTGGGGTTTATATAGGTTCTAAGAAAATCGCAAAGTGGGACAATCAACTATGATGGCCTCTGTCGACGCGCTCTTTAATTCTAACTATCTACCCGCGAGGCTTTTACATCGGGATCAAGAACTAGCCATTCTCTCTAACCTTTTTTGTCAAGAAGACCCTTCAACACCGCCCCTAAACGTACTAGTCCATGGAAGCTTTGGCATTGGACGAACAACACTTCTCCGATACTTCGGGTTACACGAGTTGACAAAGTTTCGTCGTCCATTTATACCCTTTCACCATAAACACGCACATGAAATCGTTAATGACACTCTCCTTACCTTATACTCTTCTTCAAACACATCAACCTCGATACCTGAAAAATGGACTTTAATCAAACGATTAATTCGCAAGGCTGAAACACCTCTGGTGTTTACTCTTGATGATGTTGACTTCCAAACCATTGAAATCTATGGAAAATTCCTTCAGCTCTGCAAGGAGAATGGCGTGTCTTCGATGGCAACCGCTCCTCGATATTTTCCACGCCAGCTCAAATCTGAAACATCACGGTATCTTGATGTTTCCCTTGAATTGGAACCTTTCAGTGATCAGCAATTACTGGATATCGTCAGACACCGCGTTGCCGAAATATATCCTGAGCCAGTGCCTGCAGAAGTAACTGAATTCATGGCGGATTTGATTTGTATGCTAGATTTCCAACGACCTGCAACCGCTGTGGACTTGTTACAAAATCTACACCCTTTAATCTCCCCGACCAACGAAATTACGGCTGAGAAAATTCGTAGAGCCTGTCTAGCTTCCAGAACTTTGCACTATGATTTTTGGAGTGGGCACCTCTCAAATTTAACAGATTTGGATGCCACTACGGTTCTGCTGCTTCAGGCGGTGGGACAATATTTCATTAATCATCCTGGCCAAATTTACGTAACAAAAGCAAGTTTATTCAGACAGTACCAACAAGTTTCTGAAGAAATTGGGCTCCAGCCAACCGGGTCACAATTTTCCCGAGCTCTAAATATGCTACTCTTTCAAGATCTCATTCTCCGCTCACGGTACATGGTAGAAAATTACTTCACACTACTTCCTGCAGAAGGTTACCTAGAGATTGTTGAGCTTCTACTCGGAGACTACCAACTTGAACAGTAAACGCTAGTGCAGGAGGTGAATTACCCGCCTGTTTGTTGATTAACTATTGCACGGGCAAGAAGCCTTGCTATTCGAATCGGTTCGGGTACTCCCCCAAACTGAGTTAAACGTTGTATGACGCCCTTAACAGTATCCCAACCGCAGCCCACAAATTGAACAAAAACAGTAGACTTGGTATTCAACGCTAAGGGCTGCATTGGTCCGTTTCGACAAGCTATCTCCCATCGTGTTTTCCAATCTAGGGGGAATGTAGATTTAAGGTGAGTCTGTAAATCCTCGTGTGGTTCCTTTGTGATGCTGATTACTGGGAGGTTCGTCTTTTGGTGTATCCTCGAAAGATCAACGATGTTATATCCTGCAATTACGCTGCCATGAAGCAGAATGCCATTTAGATCATATCTGCTCAAATGGCAAATCATCGCAATTATGGCATCTGAGGCATCCATTCCGCGAACGGTTGTTTCTCCATAGATTATTCCATCAATAATCAAATCTGAGCGCATTACTACTCCGCCAAGGATGGATTGCTTTGCTCCCGACATCCCGCTTTCAGCTATTCCTAAAAATCGGGCTGCGGGCTTTAGGAGTGAAGATTTTGTGGTCAAAGTTGAACGCCACTCTAAAATGGCGTCTTATCGAAGAAAAAGGGAGTGGGTGGAAGAGAAGTGCTAGGCTGGAGCATTCAACTTTTTACCTGGATGCTCTGCCTGCCATTTCTCCGCCGGAATAGCGAATTGCTTTTCGATTCCTTCTCGGTGTAAAGAATTGTTTGCACAGAAAGGTACAATCCGTCCATCGGGAATCGCGTAATGAATTCCACAACGTTCAAGACGTTCAAGGTCAAAATTGTACGGATCCATGAAATGCATCGATCCAACCATGATGATGCGTGTCATAAATTCTGCTAGTGAATCATAGTCCTTCTTTCGCAGTAGTTTATCTGCGAGGCTGAATAACAGTCCTTTCTTCTTGAAGAATCGCATAGCACCCATGACTCCACGCATAGTTCCGCGCCAGCCTTTTCCTTTTTCATAGTCCCGAGCCATTTTCTCAAGAGTTCCAAGGAATTTTTCAACTTCAACGTATTTGGTGATCGGTTCCCAAGAACCATCATCTTCGATGACAATGAAGGTTGCCATCCCACAAGCAGGATGTTCGGAAAATTCTACCATAGGTGATCCTGCACGAGCCCCAAGGGCACGTGACAATGGCATTACAAAGGGAACGGGATACCAGTCGCTTTGTTTGATAAGGCCATCGGTTTGTTCTTCAGCAAGACGTGTTAAATCAGGGATTGTAATGCGCATCTCTGCCCGTTTTTCAGCATCAATACGACCTGTTATGGCTACAGGCTGGAAATTGATACATCGTATGATATCGCGGTTTTCAACAGCAAAACGAATAATATCACCAATCTGCTCGTCGTTTATTCCTCGAACTAAGGTGGGTACTAACACGATACTATGAAGTCCTTCTTCGCGGCATCGTTCTAGGGCTTTCAGTTTCTGAGATAGTAGGTTTACACCACG
>JBHLNC010000169.1:0-4973 GCA_048937435.1 Promethearchaeota archaeon
GGAAAAACACGGGAATTACGATGATGAAGTTGTGATGCCAGATTCCTGCAGGAGATCCAACCAAGTAGAGTCCCATAGCCATTGCACTATACGTTATACTGTTTTTGAAATTAGATGTGCGTACTAGTTTTATCAAAAACATAATTGTGACGAGTCCAGCCAATACGGTAAACAGGGTGGCAATCCTAATGCCATCCAGAATTAATCCGCCCGTTAGTTGGGAGAGGGGACCACGCGTCACTAGTTGAAGAGGATCACCAATTTCTGCCCACCACGTTGCTGGGATTGGTAGTAATCCAAAGCTTGTTTTTATCCAACTATCGACAATCCAAATGCAATTGAAAAGGACGGCAGGGACCGACCCAGTCCAACTCCACCAAGAATGCCAATGTAAAGGCCACGCCTCATAGGGTCGATTAAATTGGACAAACACCAAGTCATATACCAATGCTAAATGACGAGTTGGATCATTGTATAGGATTGCTTCTAGTGAAGCCCATATTTGAAAACCACCAAAGATAGCGACTGCAGGTAGAATCCCCATAAGCCATTTTCGATAGCTCCGGATGTGATAAGCGATAGCGAAGAGTAGGAGCAAGGCAAGATATTGGTAGGTGATTGCTCCTAGTCCTAGCCAGAAAGTTGACCAGAAGGGGTCCTTCCATTGTTCATAGCCCATATAGAGTATGAAGATGACGACACTCATGTGAGTCACAAAGTTTAGACTCACCATTATGGGATTATAAAACACAAATAGAGCGACAACGCGATGACCGCGACGCATTAAGCGATCAAATAGGAGAAAGTCGAAGAAGCCATGTAATATCATGAAGCTGGGCTGGAAATCCATGCAACCAGCGAAATTGAACGAGTAAGGGTATATCATGCAGGGGAGATGAACCAACAGACTTCCAGGACCATAATTAATGAATCCCTGATAATAGATGTCACATGGACCTTGGGCGAGTGCAGTCAGCCAATAGTCACGCCCATATGGATTGAGTCCTTGAAACATATAGGTAAGCCCGCTGGTGAGAAGCTCATTCATGTCATTGATATCAGGAAAGAAGGGATTGACACTCGCAACATACAAAATGAGGGCCAATGCAAGCACGCGGAGAACAATACCAAGTCCAATCTCCTTCCACCAAAGTCGATAGAGCTTGAAACTATTAACAATAGCTACTCGGAGTCTCATAGTAAGTGATGTCGTTCCATCCAAAGCACTTGTCAATTTTGGTTCAATCTCTTGAGGTTGTGGACTTTCTAGTATTTCCTCCCCATCTGTTTCCTTTTCTATTGGTCGAGGAAGTGGCTTCGATATTTCTTCTGAAATTTCTTTATCAGATGGTGTTCTGAACGAATCACGTTGCGCCCAGAACAAAAACGGGAGAGTAAGGCATAATACCCAATAATGCGTTAGTCCCTCTGCTGTGCTGGCGATAAACAAGGCAAGGAGGACTCCGGGTAAAAAGATTGCAAGGGCTTTCCGGGAATTATTGAAGAAATAAATTATGGTAAAGACACCGACTACACCGACTAATGCCATCATAATCGGAGCGATTTGTGGAGCAACTGGTGGTGGTACACCCATGAAGATCGCGATGTTAAACACAATCGAAGGGATGGAACCCATAAAGATGAATGCAGTCTGAAAATATCGATTGTAGTAGGGACTAATAGGATTATTGTCTTGCCAATTAATATGTGGGCGACCGACTTGCATGACAAAGAGGTCACGGACAAAGAATAGTGGGTTCCAGAAAAAGAAAACTAAGACAACTAAGAGTATTGGTATCATGCCTAGGATATTTTGACGTAGCTTCCCTCGACGCCAATGATAAATCATGAGAAAGGGAACGAAAAGGGCACCCATTTGGTAAGTCGCTGCAAGAAGAGTGGAATACACACCACTCCGTATGGGTTTATCAATATTCAACAAAGCCAGTGTGAGCAACATGAGTGGAAGAGACATGAACGTTATGATGCCAACGAAGACAAAGAAGGGATTAATCCAAATGATTTTCGAGATGATACGATGGTCTCGCTGCCAGAGTCGGTAATAGGTGATTAAATCGAAAAAAGTGTGAAGCAAGAAAAATGCGGGCATAAAATCAATGGTTCCAATGCTTTGCGGTCCTGGCCAGAGCATACAGGGGAGGTGGAAAAGGATCGCAAAAGGAGGATAGTTGAAGTAGTCTTGTGTATATGGGCCACCAAAGGTTTGCAAGAGGTAGGTTTGGCCATAGGGATTAACCATTTGAATGGTATTTGCCATTCCCTTGAAAACTAATTCATTCATATCATTGAGGTCGCCAGCCACGTTAAGAAAAAGGAGAAAGCCGATCAATGTCACGAGTCGAATGATGAGACCCGCCCAGAAGCCATCATCACGTAAGAGTCGAGGGATATCCTTGAGATTCAGAGCGTCTTGAATTCTTTCCCAAGTAAACCATTGTGGTTTGGGGTTAGATTGCTCATCCGTCAAGGCAGGTTCACACTCATTCACTCAATATGAGGTGAATTCAGTAAAGGCTTGTGCCACTTTTGGACTCAAAAGCCTTATGCCAAATAAGAATTAGAAAAGGTAGAGTGTGAACCACTCAATACTGGGATTAGAGATATCGCCGAAAGAGCTTACCCCAAGAAGTCTTCATGATCCTTTCGATGTGCTTTTTACCCCGCGTTTTAAGCCAGATGTCGCGTAAGTAATGGCTAATTTTCACGTTGACATTGAAAAAGGCGGATCGCATCATGAAGGGTTCAAGGAAACTGCTTCGGAAGAATCGGTCAAAGCGGATGACTGGATCGAGCTTTGTTTCATAATCAAAGCATACACCTTCCACATCATCTCCTACCATTTTCTTAGTACAAAGGTCGCCATTGCCTAGGCCCTGTTCATGGGCCATACGGATGTGTCCGATACTCATGGGGTCATAGCCGATCATCTGGGCACATAGTGCATCCAGGGCGACAAGGTCACCGCTAGCAGCAATGTAGTTCTGCACATATGGTCGTCCTGTTCGTGGACCAGCGCCATCCATTGCTATCGTACTATCAGCAAAGGCAAAGAGAGGTCCACAGAATTCCTGTTGGATGCGGAGCAGGTCGACTAAGATTTCATGAATCTTTAGATGATAGTGGTGACGGACGGTTCGAAGGAAACCAAAGGCATTCTTCATGGAACAGGTAATCGTGCTATGCCCATGACATTTGAAGGTAGGTAGATGAATGACTTGGGCATCGACTATGGTCTTGGGCATGAGCATGTCTTCTTGTCCGAAAACCATGGGCTTTGAAGGGTTAACTTCTTGCCATTCTTCGTCAACGAGAATCGTCCAGGGGATATCATACTTTTCTAAAAGGGGTACAAAGCGGTTCTTGTACATCCCGGTATAAGCATCAGTGACTACCGTCATGTTCTCCAAAGCGATGACATCTGAAAAATTCCGTTGGGATAATTCTCGGAGTGTTGCATCGAGCTGATACGGTTGCGTTGAACACGAAGGAAAGTATTCCTGCCAAGAGATATTCAGCTTCATGACCGTTCGCACTTTGGGGTCCATGAACTGATCAAACCTAGATAACCGGAATAACCGCGCAACATCATCAAAGTACGTTTCTGGAGAGGTTTTCACGACAGCAAGAGGAAGGTCCTGTGGTTTCAAGTATTTCACATCCAACTAGTGAACTGCCCAGTGATGCACTGGGGGAGATGAATAAGCTTTAACTTTTCGGTCTATCCATCACTCCCAGAAGAAGTCTCTGCTTCATGTTCCGATTTAGATTCTTCTTCTTGAAGTTCTCGGTAGCCACGACCCATCATAGCGATGGAAGGCACACCGAGAATGGATAACCCAATGATGTATACTAGCCCATCTAGGAGGGCAATACCTGCAGTATCGATAATTCCAAACCCTGGGAGGATTGTTTGTAATGTTACTAGCTGAATTATGAAAATTCCAATACCTGCAGGGAGAAGTATTGCAGAGAGATGTCCGCCAGTATAACTGATAGATGACACAAAAATCGAATCAACAATTGTTAAAGTTTCAGCAAATGCGAGGGCAAGAAATGTTAACTTCATTGTTTCAATAATCCATAGTGGAACACTAATGAGAAAAGCGATTCCAGAATGCCAACTACGGATATCGGTTCGCAAATCCTCTGCAAAGTTTTCTACAAAGGTGGGCACTTCTTCCTTAAGGCGTTGTGAGGGCTTGAAAAGGCGTCCAGCGATTCGTGAAACCATACCTACTAATCGGGGACTCCGGATGAGAAGAAAGAAGGCGATAAAGGCAACAACCAACAAAATACCTGCAACTAGATATCCAAAAGCTTGTCCCGTGATTGTACCGAAGAGAAGAAACGCAGAAATAATAATAATGAGGATAAGAGCCGCAAAATCAAGAACACGCGCAAACAAAATCGAGGAAAGCCCTGCTGAAAATCGAGTACCTGTTTTTTCTCTAAGCCAATAAGGAGTAGCAATGTCACCTGCCCGAAGAGGTACGACATAGGTAAGAAAGATGCCTCCAACAAGTAATGGAAAGAGTGATACGGGATTCTCTTTGGTGTTGAAAGGTCGAAGAAGAGTCCACCAGCGAATAGCTCGTAGAACATAAGCGATTCCGAAAAGCGCGAATGCGGGGAGTATCCAGAATAGGTTAGTCGATGCCAATGTTCCAATGAGTGCAAAGATCCCTTCTGAATATCCATTAATTATCAATGCGATATGAAGCCAAATAATAATTAGGACTAGACTAATTCCTGCAATTAGGTAATAGTAACGTTGACGCATCACTCACAGCTCATTTTTCGCAGCGGTAAACCCTCTCTGCATCCCACTAGCCTAAAAATACTACCGCATGAAAGAATTTCTATCGTTTGGCACCTGAAAGGCTTTTGAATGAGACAGATAACCTTTTGTAGAGAAGAAATAGTTGACGAACTCGTATGCCACCCAAATATGC
>JBHLNC010000170.1:0-4957 GCA_048937435.1 Promethearchaeota archaeon
GAACCTCTTCATGAAGCTGGCGTCTGCTGACTTGTCGAGCACTATCCGAGGATTCCGCGCGCGCGTTCCTTCTCATGGAACTTGTATGCCTCTTCGACAAGTTCGATTGTTCTCAGCCCGTCAGCGGCCGAGACACACGGGCTTGAATCTCGTTTCACGCAATCAAAGAAATGCTCTAACTCTCGGTAGTATGATTCGTAATAGTACGTGTATGATAACGGTCGTATCTTTCTCCCCACGATTCTGCGAAGAAGATTTTTTGTCCCTTCCTTGATAGCGTGAAAATAGGGGTTACTTGGAACTAAATCGTCGCTGGAAATGTAACCTGCATTACCATGAAGGACGACTCTGAAGTCATATTTGGGGAAAATTGTCTTCTGAAACCAACCAACATTGATTATTCCATTAGTAGAAGAATTGGATGAACGTAATATTACTATTGCTCCATCCTCAACTGGAAGGTTAAACCTATGATCGAACCATGAAAACACTACTCGACAGTCCCCAACGAAGAAACGGAACAGATCAATCAGGTGGTAACCAAGATCAATCAGAGCTCCTCCACCAGTTTTCTCTGGATCCAACCACCAGTCAGATACTGGTGTAGGAACCGCTGGATGAGCAAAAGGACCGTTCATAACCTCCTCAAGGGTCACAACCTCTGGAGTTCCAATATAACCCTTGTCCGCACTGTTTTTCATTGTGTTAATCGCATCGACAAATCTCATAGAATGACCAACCATGAATTTCCCGCTGCTTTTTTCCACTAGCTTTACGATTCTTCGGCATTCTTCTACAGTATTCGCCATTGGTTTTTCTACAAAGACCGCGAATCCTGCTTCCAGTGCCAGTTGAATGCTTTCCAAGTGCAGGTAATTAGGTAAAGATATTACGACCGCGTCCAAGTTGAGGGAGTCATCAAAGAGATCATGATAGTCGGTATAAAGGTGCGAGGGTCCGACAAATTTTGCTTTTCTCAGAGCTTTTTCCGATGAATCAGCCACAGCGATGATTCTAACGTCTTTGATGTGCAGACAGTTCATCATATGGAGCCTGCCCATATGTCCAAGACCGATTATCCCAACATTTATCATTTTCAGCACGTCTCACTACAATCTGCATCATGGCGAGCCTTAGTGCCAACCATGGATTCTAAATGAGCATGCGTTGGCGGAGCATATCTTCTATAAACAGACCCCTGTCTTCCGGTTTGTCCCAAGCTATGATCTTTTTCCCCAAGGCTACGGACAGAATACTGAGGAAAAGGACCAAATAGCTTTGAACAGTCTCAAACAGGTAGGTTCTCACTCTAGGGACTAGGAAAATTGCGAGGAGTGCCCCGATATACGGAAAAGCCATTAATACTGGAATTGCGGTCACAAGGAGCAGAATGAACAGTGTGGGACTGACTAGATAGACAAGCAAGTTTTGAGATATGACTCTCTTTGAATTCTTCACGCGTTTTCTAAGAAGCAAAGCAGCGTACCTGCTGAAGACTCGCACAAGCTGGTTGGCTCTTCTTGTTTTTATGCCCATTTTCCCTTTCCATGTAGTTGGAAAAGCAGAAAAAAACCTCGCCTCAGGAACAAGTATCGCTCTGGAGCTACTTTCGACAACCTTGATTACTGTGCCGGAGTCGTCTGAACCCGTACCGTAGGGATCAAAGGCCTCAATCACATCTTTCTTGTAGGCGCTGAAACCACCCTCAAACAAAAGGGTCGAACCAATTTTTGATTCGCCGAGCTTCAACAGGTTTGCTGAATTCAAATAAGCATCTTCTGTTCTGGTTATCCATGACTGTTCAGGGTTCAATAGAATCTTTGGTCCTGAGATTGCCCCCACGTTTGGATCAGCTAGAAAAGGTAGCGCTTTCTCCAAAGCATCGGAGGGCCAGAAACAGTCGGCGTCTGAGACTATTATGACATCTCCTTCGCAGTGTTTCAAGGCACAGTTCAATGCAGCAGATTTTCCCCTCCTCTCACTCTCTGTCAAAACTTGCACCTTCATCTTCGGCCGTTGCTTAACAAAATTATTCGCAATAAGGAGCGTTTGATCGTCGGAGTTGCTGTCAACCAATATTATCTGCGTCATTTCTTTTGGATATTCTAGTCTGCTCAGATTCTCAAGTTTGAAACCGATGATACTTGCCTCATTATATGTGGGAACCAGTATCGATACTTTTGGCTTGTAGCCTTGGTCGATCTTTAATCGCCAAGGTTTGTTTGCCGCATTTTTCATTGAGACAAAGATAAAACCTGGGACGCCAAAGGAGAGAAGGAAGAGTACTGACCATAAAACGATCAATAAAAGCATGTCGTTCCCAGCAATAGCGGCTCGCTTTTTTCAGTTGGCGAATTTTATCCCTATTCAGTTCGACCCGAAGAATTGTACGAAGTGTGAAAAAACGAAGCGGGGGTTACACTTGAAAAGACGCACCACTTCTCGGACACTCAGCCGGTATATTCTTTCTATATCAGCTTTTTCCAAGCAAGGAGTGTGCCACTTCTGACCTAGTGCACAGGTTACTTCAATCAGTCTGCTTTCTTGCAGAAAGTGAATTCTATCGAGCAAAAAGCGTTGAAACAGGATAGCGAATTTTGTTCGAATTTTCCCTCCGACCTCTATTTTGTCTGCTGTCGCGAAGGGATTCTTAATGGGCAAATTCGATGGATGCATAGACAGAACAGTGACTTTCCTTCGCAACAGTGTGCTGGTTAGTGGTTCCAAGAGGAAGCCCTCAGGTCCTTTCTGCACAAGCGTTCTCACTACACCGTCCGTCGGCAAGGGATAAGGAAAAAAAGCAATACCTCTGAAAGATACTGGATCATCTGAAATGCCAGTCGAGAAGTCAAACGTGATCCCTAGTCGCTTAAGTGCTTCCAAATGTGGCGGAGACCACGCAAGAAAGGGCGCTCGAAAACATCTTATATCGTTTTTCGGGAAGGTCTCTCTCACTGTCAACAATCCGCTCTTGTCTTCGACATGTTCAGTCTTGGAATTCGCACGTGAGGTTTCCTTGTCCAAGGATACGGCCACGGCTTCCTCAAAGCTGGCCACGTCTGTATATTCAGTTATCATTGGTCTCGCATGAGATGATGAATGATACCCTATCTCATGGCAGGCAAGTCGTTTCACGATGTCTGGGTATTTGCGAATCTGTCTAGCTACGATCCCAGTGAGGAAAAATATTCCTTTGAAGCTCTTCTCTTCTAACAAATCCAATGTTTTGTTCAGATATAAGGCTGAAACTGGCTCAAAGAAGTCCTGTTTTGGGGGTAAACCTTCAACGTCAAAGGTTAGCATGACCTTGTGGGGTCGCTCTTTCAATTCGTTGTCCACTCGGCGGGTGAGTTTCGGTCTCGCAGAGATGTACGGATGTTATGTATTCGTTGACAAAGCTCTGTTTAGGATTGGGCGGCCAAACTTACGTAATAGAGAAGAGAACCTATCGTCTTTCAGGATAGCCCTCGCACGTGCATGCATAATCCAACTGTAAACAATGGGGATGAATGCTCTTCTCATCGCACTAAGTTTCAGGTTTTCTCTCATCATTGTATTCCACAGGTTCTTATAGGATTCACCACCTCTCATAAAATCAAATTCCTTCATTCCACTGTTCACGGAATGCTGTATGAGGTAGAGGAAGACAAGATGCCCAACTCGATATTCCGAATATCGAGGATCGAATCCACAAAGATAATTGAACATTTTCTGCCCATATTTGAAAGCGTAAATCGCTGAAGCAGGTTCGCCGTTCAACGTCAAGAAGCATAGGTTCAACCATCCTGTTTCAGCGAAGGTTCTCGCTACATCGAGATGGAAATCACAGAATTCCTCATCCGCGAACGCGCCGGACTTTCCCTTTGAGCGCCACCTTTTCTGATGCAAATCAAAAAAGGTCCCGAGAGCCTCTTCAATTTTCTCCACACTGTCGCATATCTTGAACTCGACCTCAAAATCTTGTTTCAACTTTTTTTCCCATCGACGCATGTTTCTTCGCCAATTCGAACCAAGTTGTTTAAAGTAATCTTCGAACTTGCTCGGCAAAGTGATGTAGGGGCATAGTGCGCTTGTTTCTTCTTTGAGCTTAAACGGTTCTTCTGAAATATTTCTGAGAACGGCTGCTGTCTCAGAATCTGTAGGAACTTCCTCGAATTCGAAGCAATCCCAATCTGGAGTAATACGGTTTGTGTAGTTGATCATTGTTCTTGTGTATTCTGGTTTCTTTGCAGTCAGTAGGAGACTATGATAGTCCGATGCTGGAGCTCCGATGAATTCTATCTTTCTTAGATTCATTCCGAAGAGTTTGTACTCTGTGTTCATTAGCGGGGCTGCCGCCAAGATTTTTTCATCTTTCTTAATTGTTACTAGAATGAAGTCTCTTCTGCTCCCATAGTGCTTCCACCAGCAAGAAAGCCATTCCCACGTGAGGAATATGTGGTTGTCTAGGCTTTGTCGGAGAGCGGAATTCCACTCAGTCCGTGAATCTAGGAATTCCTCGAAAGTTAATGTGGTCACTCTCAATTTTGTGTTCCTCTTCTTGCCGGTTTTGAACACGTGTTTCCTTGGCGATGCTGGATTTTTCGGGTGGATTAGAGAACTGACTCATTATGTGTGAAGAAAAAAGGGGAGGTTGAAGATGCGCGCATCACAAAGGAGTCTCAACCATGGGACTCCGTACTTTTCATGTTTGATTCTAAACTTCGAATACGTCAGCGTGTGCAATAACGTAGATGTCGCCAGATAGACCGGTTATCGTATGAGTGTCGGTGCTGGTGCCCACTTCCGAATAGTGGATAGAAGTGTACTGCCCTGGAGAAGTTGTTGGTTTGCCTTTTGGATCGACTGGCAGGTTATCGGAGCCCGCGTAGACTTGACTGTAATCCATAGCCCAGCCCGCATCCAACACGTAGGTAACTATGGCGGTTGAACCATCATAGTTTACCGTGACTGTTCC
>JBHLNC010000171.1:0-4948 GCA_048937435.1 Promethearchaeota archaeon
CACAAAGATATTCGGCATATGTGGAACAGGCTTCGTTCATGAATGCAACGTCACCTGGGCTGTAGTCGCCGTGGATCAGATGCTGCATTTCGTGAGCTGTAGTTCCTACGAATCCAGTGCCGGTTTCAGTTGGATAGAGATGTGTGTCCCAAAAGTCAGCATCAATGTTGATGATGTTTCGATTGAAGTAGTATTCATAAGTGCCCCAGTAGAATCCTGCGATGAAGGATGGAAAGTCCGGATCAGTATAGTAGGCATCGCCAATGTTGGAAATCATGACAATGGTTCGACCCGTTTCATCATAATAGGAATCACCCGTAGCACCACTGAGAGGTGCACCTGATCCATCATGGAATTCAGGAACACCATAGAATTCTGTGACTGTTGGGTAGATATTGTTGTCAAACTCGCTTACAAAGTATTCGAGTTGTTCTTCAGTGATTGTCACTGGATTGCGTGGATCAGGTTGTGGTTGCCCTAGTGGAATGTAACTGAAATCATCTTGCATATAGACTTGCACAGTGTCAGTTTCTGCGACAAGATAGAAGTCCCATAAATAGATGCCATGGTCGTCCCAATACCAAAGCATTGTGATTGGACCCACAGCACCAGGCCAATATGCGCCTCCACCATATGCTGGACTTGACTCAGTGGTTTCGAATTCCTCAGATTGTAACTCTGGTATCTCGTGGTTGTCACGAAGTTTTGGACCAACATCATAGGCTTCTGGTTGGAATTCAGATGTCGGTGCGGTTTGAACCGTAAACGCTGGAATGCTGAAACTAATCGCAAGCACTGCTAGTAATACAACTGCTAATTTATTTAATTTCATGTTGTACCCTCGAATAACCGGACTCCTCGTCCGGTTGTCCGTTAAAGCCGTTGTTACGCTTGAGGATTGATAAAAAGCTTTGCAACTTTGAAGTCCATTAAAAAATGGTCTAGGCATTAGTGTGGAAGCGGATGCCACTTTGCGTGCTTTTCTTGTAAAAAATACCATGCCTTATTGTCAAATGTCTACCCTTAGCTAGATAATAGGGGTTTGAGTTTGCGAGGTGTTATATTGAGTAACTGGATTTTTTCAAGAGCATGAAATTCTTGGAATCGTTCAAGTTCCTGTTTGATGTGAGGTATGGCTGCTGATTGCTGTTTTCGAGGAAGTGTTAATTCGAGATTCTGAATAATCAGTGTGCTCGATGTTCGGTCTGCCTTTGGGTCGAGACGACCGATGATTTGGTGTTGCCATAAGATGGGTGTGATATAGTAGCCAAATTGTCGTTGGGCAGGTGGTGTGTAGGCTTCGAGTTTCACGTCAACATCAAAGAGGCGTTGTACTCGGGAACGATTCCAGAGGACATTGTCAAAGGGATTGAGGAACCAGACTCGATTAGTTGTGCTTCTACGATCTTGGATCTTATGGATACAAGGCAGGTTGCGAGTGAGTACATAATAGGGGATTTTTGACGTGGGAATTTCAACCTGGGTGACAAGATCGTCTTGGATGAAGATTTGTAACTTTGCTTCAAGCGTTTTTTTGCGATTTCCTTTGATGTCCAAGGCAAAATTCCCGAATGAAATATAGTTGGAAAGGTCTTGGGCGGTACATGCGACGAGGCAGTCGAGATTGCGTTCCAGAAAGTATCGCCAGACCTCGTCTTGGTCAACATGGCGATCTAAATGTTGACTGGGAATGACGCGTTCAGACAAGTCGTAGATTCGTTGGAAACCAATTCGGTCCGTGACCGCGAGGCGACCAGTTTGCCAAAGTAAGTCGAGTGCAACCTTGGCTGGTTTCCAATCCCAAAATCCGCCCCTTTTTTTCTTGCTGGGGTCCTCGAAGTCTTTGCTGCTGAGGGGACCTTCGTTTCGGATACGGTCTTCGACTTCATCCATAAGGTCTTTGTGTTTTGCATAGAGATTCTTTTCCCAGGAATTACCATGGATTGGAAATCGGTGCATGCGGTGCCGATAGTAGGGGTATTCTTCAATGGGAACAACGCAGCAGGCATGAGCAAAGTGCTCAAATACCTTGCCTTTCCGAAGTGCAGTCCAGATTTGGTTAGGTCGATAGTTATGGACACGGTTGCGTAAGGTGAGGTGATGGCTTCGGGCGACTACAGAAATCGTATCGATTTGCACGGCTGCAATGTGGTGTAAGGCCTCAGGGACGGTTTTCCAGGGTGGTTTGTCGTCTAATCCTTGTCGTATCGTGAAGGCGGCTCGTATGAGGGGAATGTCCAGTTCTTCCACGACATCACGCCAACTATTCTTTGTGAAACGAGTATTATTGGTTAGCGTGATAAAAATTGACCTCTTTAAGGGAACCTCGAGTACTGTGTTCCGTTAATAGGATTTAGTCAGGTTTTTTCATGGTGTACACAACGATGTCAATAGGTCCCTTGATGAGATGGGGGTCATCAATTTGAAAGTCTGTAAATGCTGTTAGCAGTGTGTTCCAATAGTCGAGGGATTTGAAGACGAATGTAAAAAAGAGTAACTTTGTGCTCATCTTCCGATTGCGAATCCACTCGAGCATGACAAACCGTCCGCCAGGTTTTAACACGCGGTATGCTTCACTCAATGCTTGGATTTTCAGTTCTTCTTCTTCAATTTCATGGAGTATATTATCCATGGTGAGTATATCGAAGGTGGCGTCTTCAAAGGGGATGCTCGTGGTGTCACCGTATTGAAAATTAACCTTATTCTCAACACCTTCAATGCGGGCATTCTCAGAGGGAATGATGGGGTCATCTTCGATTGCTTGATTAAAAATATCGATGCCAGTAACATGCCCTGTAGTAAGAAGTTTGGCTAGCTCGATGGCAACGCGTCCTGATCCACAGCCGACAACAAGGATGTGTTCATCGCCATGAAGTGTATTGTTAAAGCCTGTAACACTGCTCCCCATGAGGCCGATATACTCTGGTGTGAAAACTTTACGATATGCAATTACATAGGTTAATCCAAGCCATATTCCAATAAGAGCCAGAGGAATGCCAATGATCCAGAGAGCCAAATTCATTGGTGGTAAAAACCAGATTGCAAGTATTGTTATGGCGAGACCAAGAAAACCAAGTATACCCATTATGGTAAAGGGGCGATTAGCTTCGTTATCATACTTAGGTGTTTCATGATTCGTCATGTGTTTTAGCTTTCCTCAAAGTGCTTTTGTGATAGCATTCTGTTATGACCAAGTTGGTTGGGAGTTTCAACTTTACTCAATTGGGTAATTTTTCTACTTGCTCATTGATTTCGTTCTGAGTGGTTGTCAAGGCTTGACATGTTCCAGTTTCAAGGATCTCTACAATAACATTAACCATTTTGGTGTCGAGTGCGAGCCAGCTTTCTAGTAAGCCCTGTTGTTGTAGCTCAGCCAGATTGGGAACACCCTTCTCAATTTTAATAGCTAGCTCGTGATAGGGTTGCCATGATTGGCGAGGTTTCCCTAAAGTCGTTGATCGATAAAAGACCAAATTCAGAAGAACATTGAGAACTTTGACATTTGCTTCAGGTTCAATAGACATCATATGGCGAATCGACCGATCTGAAATGCCCACCTGTTGGCAAATCTTGTATCCCTGCACCATAACATTCACAGGAAGCCGATCATAGATAGGATGTCCATAGGTATGATTGTTCGCGTAGATGGCCTGTAAGAGGTCATACGCTTCGGGCATCTGGTGGTGAACGACGTTGAAGAAATATTCTTTCTGCCGTCCTGGCTTTAATGTCATTCCCGCGAATAGAATGTATTCCGCACCAGCTTTCTTGGCTTCCTTGGCAAGTCCTTGCATGTTCTCAACGGAATCACCTATCCCTGGAATGGTGGGAACAGCTTGAACGCCCCCAAATAATCCCGCTTTCCGAATCTGTTTCAGGGCTTCAAAGCGTTCCCACGTTGCTGAAGATTTCGGTTCAAAAATTGCTTTTGTTTCCTCATCGTGTAATGTGATGCTGAAACAAACATTGGCAAAAGCCTGTTTGTGTATCTCCTTTAGCAAGTCCAAATCTCGCAGGATTAAACTTGACTTCGTTAACACAAACACAGGCATCCGAAAATCCAATACCGTTTCGAGAACCTGTCTGGAAATCTTGTATCGCTCCTCAGCAGGTTGGTAGGCATCAGAGACACCACCAGATATTCCAATGATAATCTTCCTGGGGCTTTGATCAATCACTCGTGAAGCATCGTCTTTGTCAAAAAATTTGACCAGTGAGTTCGACTGAAGCTTGCTCTGTGAACGAAACTTCATCCGTTCTAATTCTCTTCGTAGAATCTTTGGGGCGTTTTCTTTAACGCGTATATGTGTGTAGAAGTTGTCAATGCGGTAGTATTGGCAATGGCCATCACAGTAGACGCATCCGTGTTCACAGCCTCGGTAGGCATTCATGGAGCGATTACTGTGAAACCAACTGTCACCATAGATAGGTTTGGATAGCAATGTTTTCGCTTCAATAGTCTCATATTTCATTATGAATTTCTACAACCAATATGAAAATCATTACATGAACAAGGATTAACCTTACGCTCTTATTGAAATGTTTCAATCATTATTTCGATTCTATAATGAGGTCAGCAATATCATCATAGATTGACTGCTTTTGTGTGAAGACATCACTTATTCGATTGAGGTTTTCAGCTCTTCGTGTCTTGAATTCCTTCTTCTCCTCGTAAGGCCATTGAAGTGGAGTGATTGTCACAGTAAAAGTTTCAGGAAATTGCTTATACCGGATTTTCGCAGTATAACGGAACTCTTTTTTACCTTTTTTAATTTGGGCAGTATTTGTAAAGGGAAACTGGTATCCCATTGGAGTGAGAATTGGTTTTCCAACGACTCTCGTGATATCTCTTTTAGATTCTAGTTTCTTACCTTTTCCTACTGTTACTCCACGTTTTGATGATGTTGCATCAACAGCAAGCCCAATTGCCCCTCCAACCAATCCTCCG
>JBHLNC010000003.1:0-21291 GCA_048937435.1 Promethearchaeota archaeon
TGGGCAATTCCGGAGCTTATACTGAATATGGCAGTGAAAATGCCAATGAAAAATAAGTCGACATGTAGAATTCCCCTTGTAACAATGGGAAATAATGGCCAAGCCCCGCCCATGGCAGCAAAAAAGATGGCATTAACCGTAAGGAAGCGGACAAACCGGGGGGTTCCCTGAACTGATGCCTTGATTTGGAAAAGCCGTTGCCTTGAAGGCTGAATAGTCTCCACAAGGACTAATACACAAATTAATCCAATTCCAATAGAGATGGCCCCAACATACATGGGTACTTGATATTGTGTGATACCCGTTAAACCAAGATTTGTTGCGAAATAGCCAACAAAGACAAGGGCAATGGCTGAGGCAATCGTACCGATGGCGGTGATTAATCCGACGAAACGCCCCCGACCCTCCATTGTCGTGAGATCGCCAAGTAATCCATTCCAAGCAGGAATTGATGCACTTCCAATAATTGTTGGTACGAGTAATAATGCAATGAGTTGTACAGCATTCTGAGCCAGCGGGATTAGAGCGGTTGTAATTCCAATGGCTAAGAGTCCAAGGAATAGAAGAGGACGACGACCGAAACGATCCGTTAAGCTTCCCCAAACCCATTGCATAGATGAGTTTCCAAGTGTTTGAACACCCGTAACCATACTCTGCTGAACGCCTGTTGCACCCAAATCAACAGCAAGTGCACCTGTGTAGGCCCATAGTAGATTGGCACCAATTTGCCATGACGACCAAAGCGTGGCAACACGGACACGTTGCTGGTTCAAAGGCTCATTTAGAAGTGGTTGGGCGTCAGGCATGAATCATCGCCTTTTATTGTTGTGAGAGGGTGCCATCTTGTCTTGAAGTAGAAAAAGCTTGTTAAACCACAGACATTCTAAAGTTCTAATCACCTGTTTTCTTAACATTTCAGGAGTTTGAAGGTAGATGTGTGCAGAATTTTTTGATAAAATTACAACTGCCGTGAAAACCCACGAGCATTGGCGAAGAAAATGCCTAAATTTGATTCCGTCTGAAAATCTTACCAGCCCACAAGTTCGAGCTCTGTTGGGATCTGATTTCGGCCACCGGTATGCTTGGGATGAGCCTTGGTATGGAGGACAAAAATACTCAGTTCAAATCGAAAAATATGCGGTCGAGGCTGCGAAGCAGCTCTTTAATGCAAAATATGCGAATGTTCGACCACTTTCTGGACACCTCTCGCTGATGTCAGTGATTATGGGTTTATGTGAGCCAAAAGACACTATCTTGATTTCACATTTCGAAAATGGCGGCTACCCCCTAAATCTCCAGGCACGGTTTCCCCTCAAAGTCCACTACATCCCCTACCAGGCAGATCAGTACACAATGGACGTAGCCAAAACACGTGAGCTTATCGAAAACACTAATCCAAAGATAGTCATTCTCGGAGCGAGTATTTTCTTGCAACCCCATCCCGTGAAGGAATTAGCCAAAACTGCACAGGATGCTGGGGCGATAATGGTTTTTGATGGATCCCATGTTCTAGGCCTCATTGCTGGTAAACAATTTCAGAACCCTTTCAAGGAAGGGGCTCAAATCCTTCTGGGAAGCACACACAAGACCTTCTTTGGACCACAAGGCGGTATTGTGCTTGTGAAAGATGATATGGACTTGGCAGAACAAATTGATTTGACACTACGACCGAATCCAGTTTTAGTTGATAATTATCATTTGAACCGAGTGGCAGCGCTAGCCCTCTCTTTAGCTGAACTACTCGCTTTTGGAGAGGATTATGCAAAACAAGTCGTCTCTAATGCCAAAGAGTTAGCACAAGTTCTACACAAGAAAGGTATCTCAGTTACTGGCGAAAAATGGGGTTTCACTTCGTCTCACCAAGTTCTTATAACAACAGCCAGCTTTGAGGAAGGAATTCAAGTGCGTGATCAGCTAGAAAAAGCTGACATTATTGCAGATGCAGGTGTGCGATTAGGAGCCCAAGAGGTTACCAGACGTGGGATGAAACAAGGTGAAATGCAAGAGATTGCCGGATTAATCACTCAGGTGCTTGTAGAAGAAGAAAAACCAGAGAAGGTCAAACAGGCCGTGCATTCGCTCGTTCAACAGTTTGAATCGGTTCATTATGTATTTGAGAATTGAGTTGATTGCAATCCTTGTTCGTATTTTGGGTTTATCGAAAAATTATGTACAAAACAGGTTGCGCCACAAGCTTTTTGCGTATTCTATTTGATACTCTAGTGTTCCAATGGGGAATGTCAAATGCCCAATGAGATGCCTGAGGATACATCAGACCCTGAACGAAAATGGCGCTTCCGAAAATACAATGATGACCAGAGAGAGCCAGAGGAACCTGTAAAAAGCACTCTAGAGCCAGTAGAACCACCAACCGAACCAGAAGAACTAGAAACACCTGAGGAACCAGAAGAACCAGAACCCCCAACAGAACCAGAAGAACTAGAAACACCTGAGGAACCTGAGGAACCTGAGGAACCTGAGGAACCAGAAGAACCAGAGAAACCAGAAGCAATTGAGTATACAGAAGATATTGACGAAAACCCAACAGAACCCGATGAACTAGTGGAGACTCCCGTAATTGTGGAAGTTGACGCCCCAGCTGAGCTAAGTGCACAAATTTCTGAGTTGGACGGGCAAATCGCTGAGATAAAAAATGAAAATAAAAACCTGACTCGCGAATTAGATAAACTCGTTAAACAGGTTGAAGAAATTGAACGCGAGAAGGATGAGCTTGCTGAAAAAAATACAAAGCTAACTGAGGAATTACAGCAGGCGCAAGAGACTGCGAAGAAGAAGACAAAGAAAATTGACGAATTAAAAACCACGCTTTCTGACTCTGAAAAGCAAGTTTTCGACCTGGAAAAGAAGCTTCAACAACATGAAAAAACAGCGAAAGAGCAAGAAGAACATCTTCTTACTCAGCTTGAAGCAATGGGAGAACGACTTGAGAAACAACAGAAGGTCATCAAGAAACGAGATGAGGAGCTCGTTGCCCTTCAAAAGGACATTCTCGTCAAAAAGGACGCAGCACATGATGCCCAAGAAGAAGTCGATCAACTCCGGACAGTAGGTATCGTGCAACGCGAAGCCGTGCAAGACACCACAGTCCTCCGCCGTCGAGTCACCGATTTGGAAGTCGAATTAGAGAAGTTAAAGAAAGCTCTTGAAAAGGATCCAAAATACAGAATCTACATGCTAGTACGTGAAACTGGGCAACGAACCCTCGAAGAGCTAAGTAAAATACTTGGAGTCGGTGTCTTCGAAGCCCGTCGTCGTGTTCAAGAATTGGTTCGCGCTGGATTGCTTGATCTACAGGAAGAAAAAGTCACCCTCGCACGTCGGAGGTAACATCTCAATCTATTTATTCAACTTTTTAAAATCAGCAACCCTATCAGTATACGAATCATTTCCTCCAACCTATACAAGGGAAGTGCGAGACTGATGATTCAGGTGTACTATATCAAAGAAGGAGAATTTCGTAGGCTAGCCCGTAGCGAGGAGTTTCAAAAAATTTGGCGTAGTCTTGATTTCATTTGGATTAACGCAGTTGAACCAACACCCGAGGAGGAGAGCCTTCTCGGTTTGTATCTCTCAGTTGATGCAAAAAGCCTAACCCGCGTCTTTGAAGAGTCTGATAGAGGACGATATCATCGATTCTATGACTTTTCAGCGTTCCACTTTCCCATAATGGTTGCACAACCAGTTGAACATGTCGAAACCGCATTAATCCTTCTTGGCGAACGAATGCTGGCTACCATCGGAAAAAATGTTCCTCAAGATGCAATCATTGAAGTGGAAGAAACTATTCGGAATCTTGTTTCAACTCAGCAAGAAGTGACTCCTTCCTTTGTCGCAGTTCGAATCATCCAAGAAATCATCGAGCGTAATGTCGTAATAATAGATAACATTGTTCAGACTACAATGGAACTGGAGGAAATGTACGCCAGTGTTGATATCAATACTCTACTAAAAGAAATTCAACGTTTACGGCGTGCTCAAAACGAATTATACCAGCATTTAACGATGCAACGGCATTTCGTAGATATGATGTTTCAACATGTCCCTCGCTATTTGCAACTTACAAACGAGTTATCAAGGCTCCTCCGCACAACCCTCTCTGAGATAGAGCGACAACAACAAACTTTGGAACTTAATGCACGAAACCTCACAGACCTAGTTTCGCTTCATTCGATTCTAATAGCGAATCGATTGAACCGCGTGATTGTAATATTAACAGCTATTACTGTGAGCGTAGCAGTCCCATCTCTAGTGGCGAATATCTTGGGAATGTATAATATCTTCCATCCAGATCCGTTGTTTTATCTTCCAGGAGGAATCCCCGTTTTTACACTGCAAGTTCAATTTCTGATTCTAATTCCTGCTATTCTTATTCCGTTACTCTGGGTGATTAGGAAAGGATGGATTCGCATATCATCACCTGGGGAAGAGAAATAACTTAACAGACCAATCCTCTCATACGGTTACTCTAGAGTAATTTGAGGTTGAATTAACATTGGTTGATTCCCAGAAAATCATTCCTCTGAAGCAGATGATTCAACAGTTTATTCCAGATAGGTGTCAGATATACTTGGAGGGGCTACTTGTCAACCGCCTGCCCATGGCCATAGTTCATGAAATTATTCGTGCGAAGCGGACTGGATTACGAATAGTGAGCGCACCAAATGGTTTAGCTGTAGACCAGCTTATTGGTGCTAGCATGGTAGCAGAAATAGAGTTCTATTTCCTTGGTTTCATGACGGAGAAAGGCTTTGCATCAATGCGGAGATTCCGGTCTGCAGTAGAGAAAGGAACTCTGCAAATCAAAGAGAGCATGGGTTATGCCATTTGTATGGGATTACGTGCTGGAGCCTTTGGAATCCCATTTATTCCCCTTCCTGATTTTCGCGGATCAGATTTGCTAACCATCCGTGAAGACTACCAAGTCGTGTCATCCCCTTACAATCCTAAAGAAACAGTAATCACGGTTCCCGCATTAAAACCAGATGTTCTCATCCTTCATGCACATACAGCAGATCAAAAGGGTAACGTCGTTCTTGATGAACCTTGGCCTATTTTCACCATGACGACAGCGCAAGCATGCAATCGCGTCTTGGTTACGGTTGAAGAGATTGTAGAGGAGGGGTCATTACACCCAAATGAGATCACAATCCCACACTTCCTTGTTGATGCGGTAGCACACACACCATACGGAGCAGTGCCAACGGCTTTGAATCATCGCTACGAGGTTGATGCGAGTCACATTGAATTATATCAAGAAGCAGCAAAAACTCAGGAAGGGTTTAATCGGTATCTGGATGAATATATCCTCAGTTGCAGCAACCATGAAGAATTCATTGAGAAAGTGGGTCTCCCACCATCCTGGGTGAATAAATCACCAACACAAAAGGCGAAGGAAGAGTCCAAATGACAGATGTTGCAACTGATTTCACATATGATGAATTGATACTCACAACAATAGCCCATCAACTTCAGGATGGCGACCGTGTATTCACAGGAGTTGCAAGCCCCATCCAAATGATGGCCGTGTTTCTCGCCAAAGCCACTCATGCCCCCAATTTGCTATATTTCACAATACTAGGAACAATAAATCCGCATCCTGAAAAACTGCCTTTCTCGACGGGAAATCCTCATCTCTTTGACAACTGTGAAAATGCCATTACCTTTCCAGAAATCTTTGATTTGGCCAATAGGGGTCGGATGAATGTAGCATTTCTTGGTGGTTCACAAATTGACCAGTATGGTAGCCTTAACATGAGCATTATTGGGAAAGATTACAGCCATCCAAAAGTACGATTGCCAGGTGGAGCAGGTGGTCCGATAATGATTCGAAGTTTTCAAAGGATTATCGCCTGGCGCCCAAATCATAGTGTGAAGAATATGGTTGCTCAAGTCCCATTTGTCACAAGCCCTGGTTGGATCCCTGAAGCTAAAGGAACTCGAAACGGAGGACCTGATACTATTATCACCAACCTGTGTGTTTTCAAATTCAACCGACAGGAGGAAAATATCCAACTGTCATCAATACATCCAGGATCGAGTATTGATTTAATCAAGGAACAAACAGGATTCCCGTTCAAAATTCCTCGAAAAATCGCTATAACAGCACCTCCCACAACACGTGAAAAAGAGGTTATAACCAAGCTTGTTGACCCAGAAGGAATTCGAAAATTGCTTCTTCAACCAACACAATGAGTTTGCTGAAACACAGATGATACAAACGTTTATAAGAGATTTTTAGTACTGTCGCGGCTCGAGTGCGGATAAGAAGAAGATTTCTCGATTAAAGAATGGTGAGACTCGTGAGTTTAACAGAAAAACAACATTATTTTGTTAACCGGCTCATCAAACGCCGTGGGTATGAGATATCTAAGAAAATAGAGGGAGAAAAAGAGGGGATTGTCGACATTCATGCCAAATCTGTTGAGAAAAAGCCTAAAAAAACCCTCCTAGTGCGAATTATTCTTGATACAGCGACCGTTGGTGTCGAAATTCTTCGGAACACAATCAAGGAGCGGGATAATGGCGATTTTAGCCATGCAATTCTCATTGGTGGTGAACGATACACCTATGCTGCCAGGCGTGAAGCAAAGGAAATGGACGTGGAATTACTACACCGCCGATTCCTTTCCATAGATCTTTTCATGCACGAACTTGTCCCTGAACATGATATCGTAGAGGAAAAAGAAATACTTGAAATCGAGAAAGAATACGGAATCACACGTGAGCAGTTACCAAAAATTAAAGCAGGAGATCCCGCAGCAAAAGCCATTGGGGCCCGTCCTGGAGATGTCATTCTCATCAAACGAAAATCTGAAACTGCAGGGAAACATCTGGTTTACCGTTACTGTATCCCTTAACCAACCTTCATCTTCATAAGAAATTGAGAGAGTTCCTGTTCAGTCGGCAGGGCTGTCATGGCACCAATTTTTGTAATTACAAGAGAAGCGACAGCTGTTCCTTGCCTGACCGCCTCTCGAATGTTCATCCCTTTTACTAGCCCCGCAATGAATCCAGCATTAAACCCATCCCCTGCCCCAGTCGTATCCACCACATTCACATCCAAGGCTTTTTCAGAAAATTTGTCGTATTTCCCATTAGCTGTCTTGGTAGAAATGCGACTGCCATCAGCTCCACATTTGAGACAAATTGTATGTGGTCCCAGCTGATGTACATGGGACAGGGCATCATCAATTTGTTCTGTATCCATGATTAAAAGAAGCTCTTGTTGTGATGGCAGAAAAACATCAGTTCTAGTCAACACTTTCTGCAAAACTTTTCGACACTCGTGAAGCCCCCCTGACCAGAGATTTAATCGGAGGTTTGGATCGAAAGCTATAACGGCGCCGTTTTTCCGTGCGAGTTCTATTGCCCGAAATGTTGTTTGCCGACTCGGATTTCGTGTTAGGCTCACACCGCCTACATGTAGGTATTTGATTTTGCGAAGCCAATCTTGATGTAAATCGCCTTCGGTAAGAAGAACATCGGCGCAGGGGTCACGGTAGAAAAGAAAGTGACGCTCACCAGTTGTTGATCGACTTACAAAAGCGAGTGCTGTTGGTGCTTCCTTTGTATCCACAATGCCCTCAATATTAACTCCATTCTCTTTCAATGAGGTTTTCAGGAATGCTCCAAAGGAATCTGCACCGACCTTTCCGATAAAACCACATGTCACGCCTAACCGACTGATTCCAACAGCAACGTTGGCAGGGGCACCCCCAGGATACTTTCGAAATGATGCTCCTATGTCGAGAGAGCCCTTTTCTTCTGCGATGAAATCAATTAGCGCTTCACCTAAACAAGCAACAATCGGCGCTTGATCTTCAGGAATAGATGCATTCATCAAAACCTTCTCTTTGTATGCTTCATTAAAAAGTGAATGTGGTATTGTCCGCAGCGACTTGAATTTCACCATTAAAGTGTTGAGCAGCTCCGTCAATGAGGGTTTGTTTATCACGCGCACGAACACGGCTTGTGTGAATCAACACTAAGGTTTGAACACCCGCTTTGGCTGCATCTATACCTGCGCCTTCGGGGCTCGAATGTCCTTTACTAAAGGCAAAAGTGTGAACAGCCGTCGGAAAGGTGCAGTCATGGAAGAGCGCCGTTGCACCTTTTGCTAGTGACAAAAGGGTTTTACAATTGGGGCGAGTATCTGGAACGATTACGACTTTTTTCTTCTTCTGAATTATTCCATAACCTGCTGCCATGGTAGTGTGACAAGCCGCAGCGGTCCACATCTCGGTATTCGATTTCGGAAAAGAAATTAGATACTCGGGATCATTAGGAGTATAGGTTTCAAAATCTACAAACCCAGGAACTCCCCGTGGATTGAAGAACCTGATGAACATTTGAATATGGTAGAAGGCATTCACTGGGCAGAATATTGTTAGGGGTTTTTTCCGTTTGTTTCGTTTCATGCGCTCTAAGAGGGCTCCTAGAAACATTATGTGGTCAGTGTGGCGATGAGTGATGAAGATGTGACTAACGTCAAGGATGTCTTTTCGAAATCCCAGGATGCGCCGTGTTCCTGCGTCAATGAGGATGCGATCACCGTTGCCAAGATTTATGAAAAAGCTAGACCAGCTTCCCTTTACGGTGGGTAAGAATGAGGAACTTCCTAAGACTTCAATTTGCAATGAGCAAATTCACATCCTCTAATAATGAAGGTCAATTTCTAATGGAACCTGTATATGTTAGACTTCTAAAAGGTTAAGGAGCGTCAGCTTCAGGTTCTGCATTACTTTCCTCTAATTCTGGTGTTTCAATAAATGGTTTGGCAATCTTTTCCTCTAATTTGGTAATCACATAGAGTATGACACCGTGAAGCCATCGAAGTTCTACACCAGTGTTGCAGAAAGCAATGAATCCGAATGCACTGGGTGTATCTTTAAACCGAATCCGTCCTACTGAAGTAGTGTCTGTACGAAGAAGAATGATTTCTGGTGAAATTGGTGTGAAGCGTGCGATAGTTTGTCGCTGTGCATCTTGAAGAAGAGCCACTTGAGGAGAAGTAGCTTGTCGAATGGATAGAATATCGTGTCCATTTGCGATTATCGAATATCGTTGTACTTCACCAATGGTTAGAACTTTAATGACAAAGGGTTGGATTTCGAAGGGTGGAAAAGCCTTTGCAAGGTAACGAGGAGGAATTGTGGAACGTCGTGTGATTTGGAGTAGTGTGTGTCCAGATGTTTTCTGTATCAGTAGCTTCCACCCGCTGGGATGAGGCTTTGGTCGAAGGACGTACTGTTCAATTCGTTGATCAGCCTTCGATGAAGTCCCTTGTTTCACTGATTTGTCTGAATGTGACATTTCTGGATGCTCCGCTGAACCAATTTTTAAGGTATGTTTAGGGTAATGGGGGATTGATAATTTGCCCGCGAGGATATTCTACTTGGAAGGTGTATGTGATTGTGGTTTTACCTTCCGCAGGGATTTCTAGTTCCCAAGTGAGTACTCCAAGTTCGTCCTTTGTGGGCTCAGGTTTGAATTTTCGGTCCTCCACTTTGATGATTTCTGAGTCACTATGGGGGATGCGGTCCATTACTTGGATGGAACTCATTTTCTTTCGGAAATTCTTGATAGTGAGCTCATACTTGTAGTCTCGAGCGACATTGCCTTTCAGGAGTCCTTTCTTTTCTGTACTTTTTGCGACGAGTTTCTTCTCCACTTTTAGATCGTAGGAGAACCGCATACCTACATCCACTTTTTCGTTCGGGGCAATGAGTTCAAGATATGTTTCCCCGAGATATTCGTCCTGACTATAGATGCGTGCCTTGCCAGGGAGTATCACGGTCTCACCATTCTCAATGGTTGTCACTTCAACAGCTTCCGCGAAATCTACAGCGTTCCAGAAGAACTTCCTATCTGCAGTTAACTTGGTGTGACTGGTTCGAAATGCATGTGGCTCCCCGTCTGCTAGAACCTTTACTGGGTCGGGTAATACAAAGACGTAGACGCCACCCACTTCCATTGTTGTGGCAACGACTTGTGCTGGTTCCATATCGGGAAGTGGTTCTTCAGCTAGGAATTCTTCCGCTTCATAAACTTCATCTGCCACAGCCCCTGCAGAGGGTGCTGCGACTCGTGCTTCCTTGCGAGCCATCTTCATAGATGGTCGTCGTGGAGGTGGAGTGTAGATTCGGATAAAATAGGGTGAGGGTTCAGTAATAGTTGCAGGTCGCCGGGAAGCCGTGGAAACTGTAAGATTCACCCTATCCCAGTCTTCTTGCGTGTTGTTATGTACAATGGTATAGGTTGTAACCTCAGTCGAGTCTTCGGAGAGGATGAAATCGTAGGTGGGTGCCCAACTTGCGTTGTGAACAAAATAGGAAAGATTGAATTCACATTTACCGAGTTTGGAAGCTTCAACATTGACTAGTACGCTGTGTGTAATCTCATATTGGTTGAATTCACTTCGGAATTTATCGATTTCTCGCTGGACTATCGCAATATCCTTTTGGATTTTTTCAAGATCTTCGTTAAGTTTGAATTGGGATTTGTAGAGCGCATCCAGTTGGGTTGTGACAAGTGTTTCCAAGGTGCTGACTCTGTCAACTTCGCTTTCACCCGCAGGAATCCAGCGCGAGAATTCACCAGCTGAATTTTCTAAGATTTGTGAATAGAAAACCATTCGCTGAGCTATCCGTTGCAGCTCACCCTGAATTTGGCGTTGTTGTTTTTCCAAATTTTCTTTTTTCTTGATGAGCGTATCGAGTTTGTCGTAGCCGCTCACTTCCGTGGTTTTGTCAACCGTATCAAAACTAGTAATCGAAGCGTGTCCCCGCCCTGACACGCGGACACTTTCTCGATCTAAGTATCGTGTCAAATTTGCGATTTCAATTTTATGAGTACCAGGTTTTAATTCGATGGACCCTGTCCGTTCAATTTTTGCTCCGTCACGGTAGATAGTGACGGCGTTGATTTTTGTATCTAATTGGGGTAGTTTTGCCATTTCCGTCTACCTCGATATCGAAGAAAAATATCTAGCAGTTGGCTAGGAATTTGTAGGTAAAAACCTTCTGGAGCTTATTATGGAAAAAAGACGGATTTCTCCTCCTTTCCGCCTTACTTCAATCCGTCACCACATTCGGAAAAGGCTGTTCAGGTTTTATGTCTGCAACTTCTTTGGTTAGCGGAACTCCCACCCGGGGAAGAATCTGAAGGAGGCTAAACCCAATAGTGACAGTAAACACCCCACTTAATGCAACTTTTAATGGAGTGATTATTCCAGCCGTCAACCAAAGCCAGTATAAGAATTCTGGTGTCATCCCATAGAAGAACCAGTAGGTCCCAAGAGGGATGAGAATGAAAACACGCAGAAGAACATCGACTTCCAACCCGATAATGGCACAGAAGAGTAACCGTAGCCATTGATCTTGCCTGTGATGAGTGGGCCATATTTGGATGCTAATAAGGAGAATGAAGAGGAGCAAGATTCCATATCCAAGAAGAATATCCCAGATTCCAATCAAAGGGAGAAACCAAGTTATTGGGGTAAGGAAATATGCGAGTAGTAATCCCGAATAAAGAATAAGGACGGGTTTCCAACGCTGCTGGTAAATTAGTACAGCACATGTGGCTCCAAAAGCGGCACCTAGCATGAAAACGAATTCAAATGGATCTCGATAATAGATGAAATGTCCCAGCGAACTACCTAGTCCAACTGCAAGAAACCCCAACAAAGGACCTAATAAGACACCAATAATGGGACTAAGTAGAAATATCCACGAGTCCCAAATCCCACTGTACAATCCGGGGATAATGGGAATCGCATCAAAAACAGCTACGAGTGCAATAAAAATTGCTAGATATGCCACCATACGACTCCGATTTTTCCCGATTGCCAGTGCCATACCTCTCGGCTACTCCCGTATCCTGGATTTAAGCCCTCTCATCTTTCTAGCAGAGTAAAATCAAAATACTTGGCGGGCAAACTGTAACGACAGTTGAATTTCTCGTTGACCACCTTTCAACGCAATACCCATGTGACCAGGCAACAGCATTTCTACCGGCAGCTCTGCTAGTCTGGCAATTGATTGCGTCAGCTGCTTCCCATTACCCGTAGGTAAATCAGCACGACCAAAGGAGCCATGCCGAAATACCACATCACCCGAAATCAAAAGTTGATGATTCGGTTCAAAAAAGCACAAACTCCCAATACTATGACCAGGAGTATGCAGAACCTGGAAGGTGTATTCACCAACTTCGATAACATCACCGTCATGAAGATTTGTAGCAACTTCAATTGGTGGTAATCGATTGCCTAACATGCTCCCATAAACGACTGTATCATCACCTTGTTCCAGAAAGGCCCCTTCTTCTTCTGAAACCCAAATCTCAACATTCTTTGCATCCTTTTGAAACAGAGGTGTCGACCCAGAATGGTCTAAATGAGTATGTGTAAGAATGAGGCGGCTCAAATCACGTAAATTCAAACCCAAGTCCCTAATGGCAAGAACTGTATCCTGATAGAAATTTTGTAACCCAGCATCAAACAATACAAAGCGATTACCATCAGCTACTAAAAAGATATTACTGTCAGGTAGCATTGCTTCTCGAGCAAGGATCCAATAAAATCCATTCAACACTTTTTGCACAGCTTTTGGAGCCATAATCATACAAGTCCGTGACAGCTAGTTCGATTCATTGGCGCTTCTTGAGAGAACTAGCGTTCCCACATACAACCACCATCAAAAGCTTTTTCCACAAACAGACGCGGCAAACTGCTTTTTTCTTTATATGCCCTCATGTTACGGAGACCTAGTAGTGGGTAATATCCTGACACATATGAAGGAAGTACCCAGCCTTATACTCCAACATGTCGCAGGAAGGGGTTGAGCTCTCCCAAGACCTGTAAAAGGTCATGAAGAGAATAAAATCTCTTCGTCCCAGTCCCTAAGGCCCGCAAGGGCCTTAGTTACTTTTTTTTAAATTTTCTAGCGTTTAGCAAAGCGTTGGCTTTGCCATGGATCTGCGTCTTGGTGATATCCACGTTTTTCCCAGTATCCGAGTTCGAGCTCCTTGAGAAAAGTGATACGCCGGACCCACTTGACACCTTTGTACGCGTAAAGACGAGGGATAATAAGGCGGAGAGGCCAACCATCTTCGGCACGCAGGGGTTCACCGTTGCGGTTCCAAGCAAGGATGACATCCGCCTCCAGGAGAACAGAAAGCGCAATTGCAGAGGTGTATTCGTGTTCGGCATGAAAGAGTACGTACTTTGCCGAAGGCTTTGGTTTTACTAGGTTGGCAATTTCTTTGAAAAGCACTCCTTCCCAGAGATTATCTTTAACAGACCAACCTTCAACACAATGGAAATCACTATTTTGAGTAGTGATTGGAAGTGTATGGAGTTCTTCAGAAGAAAGGACTAATGGTTGGTTAACTTCACCATCAATTGTGAGCGTCCAAGTTTCAAGGTTAAAAGAGTCAGGCATTCGCTCAGCTGTGCGTACTGGGAATCCGGTAATCCACCGCTGACCAGGAGGAAGACGTGGTGTTTCTTTCATTTATCAACACCTGAGGAACATCCACATTAATCCTTTAGATATAGATTTCGAATCTAAAAGGCGATTCCTCGTTTTCGACAGCCCCACTTGACGAGTTCCATCCCAAAAATAGCAGGACTGGCAAGAAGAAAAGCCACAAGCCAATCTAAGGAAAATAGAGGTACAATTTGGAAATCGATCCCGAAGCTGGCAAGGGTTAGGGTAGCCTCAGGGACATACATTAATCCAATCAGCATGAGGAAGACTAGCCCAATGAGGGCATAGATGAGCCAACTACTTTCATGGCGAATCGAACGTAACATGGACTGGTTTATTCTGCGGATACTGAGAATCATTAAAGACTCGGCAAAGAGAAGGACAAGAATTGTCATCACCAGTGCTTTTTCGACCGCTTCAGGGCTGAAGGGTTCCAAATGTGTACTCCCAGGTAGTAGAGCTGCAGTGGAAAAGTAGTAAGCGCATGCAGCACCAATGAAGATGAGAAATGCGTTGAGGAGAAGATATCCCCCGAGACGTCGGGTGATGATTGATTCAGTGTCGCGTGGTTTTTCTTCCATGACATATTTTGCAGGTCTGTCAAATACCAGGGCAAGCCCAGGCCAAGTGTGGCTCGATATAGTAAGGAAGATGTGTTGAGCGGGTGTGAGCAGAGGGATGCCTAACAGAAAAGTGCCGAAAAACAGTATTGATTCGCCTACATTAATGCAAATGTAGAAGAATATCATTACTCGAATTTTGTTGAAGAGACTGCGACCTTGCCGGATGCCTTCAACAATTGAGTTGTAGCTGTCATCGGCAATTATCATATCAGCGGCTTCTTTGGCTACATCAGTGCCTGTTATGCCCATAGCCACACCGACATCACCCATGCTTAATGCAAGGGCATCATTCACACCATCCCCTGTTACGGCGACCGCGCGTTTAGCTGCCTGATATCGTTGCACAATGATTTGTTTATCTTCGGGATCAACGCGTGCGAATACACCAATTTGATTAAATCTTTTATCATCGATGTTGAGAGCATCCTTTCCTTCGACTACGAGATCATCTTTACCAATAATCGCAAGTTGACGTCCAATGGTTTCAGCTGTAGCTGCCGCATCACCTGTAATCATGACAGTTTTAACGCCTGCATTAGCCACTTCTAAGACAGCTTCGCGAACACCTTCACGGGGTGGATCGACGATACACACGAAACCCACATAGGTTAGTTCTTGCTCAATTGCATCTCGAAGAGCTTGACCACGCGCTGTTGGTAGTTCTTCAAAACGGCGAATGGCAATTGAAAGGACCCGGTATCCACCTGCCGCATACTCATTGGCATAATGTTCGATTTCTTTTGCATCTTTCTTTTTGAGCCGTTCCATTGACCGATCGTCGCCGATTAGACTGCTCCTAGAAAGTAGGGTGTCTGTTGCCCCTTTGACGAAGGCGATGTATCCACCTTCGGGATGAGTAAAGACCCGGGTCATTCGTTTTAATCGTGCATCAAAGGGATAATTGTGAATCATCTCATATGAGGCGCGTAAAGCCTCTTCGTTAATCCCGCTTTTTCTCAGAAGAACAAGAAGGGCTGCCTCGGTGGGATCTCCAATTGCTCGCCATTGAGGAGTAGCTGTCTCCAAGTCAATTTCTTCCAAAACTTGGGCATCGTTGTTGAGTGCTCCGACACGGACAAGTAAAGCGAGTTGATCATATTCTTCAATATCTACCTTGGTTTCTTGTTTGGAATTCTCTTTAGATTGAGGATTTTGAGTAAGTAGAATATCACCTCGCGGATTGTATCCTTCACCTGTGACCTGGAAGAGACGAGATCCGTCCCAAATGAGACTCACCATCATCTCACTACGCGTTAGTGTTCCTGTTTTATCAGTACAAATAACGCTGACACGCCCAAGACTTTCGACAGCTGAAAGATCGCTGACAATGACTCCAACACCAGCCATAGCTAAAACGCCTGTGAGCAGGATAATTGTGGTAAGTAGTGGTATGTTGATGGGCATGACTGTCATTGCGTTGATTATGGCTTCAACCGCGAGTTGGGGAGGAGTTAGTATCTGTCCATCAACTGGACGGGGAAAGAGGATGTAGGAACCAAAACCAAGTATGGCGAGGAAAATGGCTGTGCCTCCAAGGTAGAGTGCGAGACGGTTGACCTTACGCCGGAGTGGAATGTCACCTGTATTGAGGGTTTCTAGACCTTGACTGATATCTCCAATTTCGGTATTTCTCCCGGTTCCGGTTACCAGATACTGTGCAGAGCCTGTAGCTACATAGGTTCCACAATAGACCATATTGTTGCGAGAATGTAAGGGGGTTTCTGGATCAAGGGGAGCTCTTGCATCGGTCTTTTCAACAGGTGTACTTTCACCAGTAAGGGAAGCTTCCACCACAGTGAGTTGATGAGCCTCTAGTAACCGACCATCAGCGGGGATTCGGTCTCCCTGAGCAAGAACAATGATATCTCCAGGAACAACTTGGTCTGCAGGAATTTCACTCTTTATTCCCTCCCGGATGACCATTGTTGTATCCGCGGTGAGCGATTGAAGTGCTTCTAACTTTTTTTGGGCACGGTATTGTTGAATGATGGCTAAGATGGCGTTGAAGGCAATAATAACAATCCAAACGATGATATTTGCAGTGCCACCAGTGTCGAAGAAAAACACAATAACGACTAAAATTCCAATTACAATGAGGTAAATCAGAATTAGACCGTTTAGAATAGGCGCCAGATAAACCTGCCAAAAAGAACCTCGAATTCGCGGAAGAGTATTAGGTCCATATTTGTCCAACCTTTGAATGGCTTCGCCACTCATTAATCCATGAGTAGCGTCTGTTTCAAGATTTCTCTCAATTGTTGCTACGTTCTGAGCATGGGGATTAGGAATAACCTTTTCTGAAGATTGAGTCTCTCCGCTGGACGACATCCGGCTTTACCTAGAAGGGTTTGTGTTGCTTTTGCTTAAAAGTGAATTGCGAGGCTAGTTTGCCTCAGCAGGACGATTATGTTCTCGCATGATATTAGCCATTTCTCGCAATCGTTTATCGGCGAGACCAAATATTGTATTTTCAGGGAATGTACCATCTGCCTGCCGTTTGCCAGCCTGAACACCCGTTAACAATTCTATTCCTTCTTCAATTGTTTCAATGGAATATATATGGAATTTACCTGCCTCTACTGCTTCGATCACTTCATCCTTAAGCATTAGATTCTGCACATTAGATTTTGGTACCAGGACACCCTGTTCACCGGTGAGCCCCATTTCTTTACAAACAGCAAAGTAACCCTCAATTTTCTGGTTGACTCCACCAATTGCTTGTACGTGTCCGTGCTGATTGACTGAACCAGTAACAGCAAATCGTTGTTGGATTGGAACACCGGATAATACGGAGAGTAAGGCATACAATTCAGTGCTACTCGCACTATCGCCATCGACTCCACCGTAACTCTGCTCGAAAGTGATGCGTGCAGATAAACTCAATGGTTTGTCTTTGCCAAAGGTTTCATGTAGGAAGCCTGTAAGAATTTGAACACCCTTAATTTGGATAGGACCACTTAGCTGGGCTTCACGTTCAATGTCAATTACTTGACCTGGACCAGGGGCAACAGTTGCAGTGATACGCGAGGGTTGTCCAAACGTAAAATCACCAAGTGACAGAACTGAAAGCCCGTTAATTTGGCCGACAGCTTTACCTTTAGTTTCTATAAGTACGACGCCCTTCTTGATATATTCACGAACTTTTTCTGCATACAGGCTGGATCGATAGTAGCGCTCATCAATGGTTTTCTTAATATGGGAAAGCTCGACTGCCTTCTTACGGTTCTTTTTTGCATAGAAGTTAGCTTCACGGATAATGTCAGATACAATGTCAAACCGGGTGGAGAGTTTGTTTTGATCATCTGCAAGACGAGAGCTGAAGTCAACGATTTCTGCAATCGCTTCAGCGGTTAAAGGAAGAAGATTCTCTTTTTCAGTCAGTGTACACACAAAATCGCCATAAATCGCTACCGCATCTTGATTGCGGTCCATCGATGTATCAAAATCAGCCTTCACTTTGAATAGTTCCCGAAAATCAGGGTCAAACAGATACAATTGCTGGTACCAAAGATGCTCACCAATTAAAATTACTTTCAGCTTCAAAGGGACCGGCTCTGGATGTAGTGTTTTCACTGATAGGAAGCCCATCATTTCGGAAGGCTCTTCGATGGCAATTTGATCATTTTGAAGTGCTCGTTTCAGAGCCTGATAAGAGATTGGAGCAAGCAACAATTCACGTACTGGTATGACAATGAATCCCCCATTGGCTTGATGTATGGCGCCTGCACGGACCATGGTTGCATCAGTGACAAAGGCTCCAAACCTTGGTTCCTTTTCAATCCGTCCAAAGAGTTGGTTATAGGTAGCATTCGTGACAGTGACAATAGGAGCACCTTCGATTTCAGAGTTGTCAACAATCAAGTTAACCTTGTATCTTTGCACAAAGTCTTCTGGGGATGAGGCTCGAGCAGCTAACAAAGGTGAGAGCCCTTCAGATTGCCTTCCAATGAACTGATTCAGGTTCTCAATGATGTCAGCAGCTAGGTCATGAAGCCATTGTACAGCTTTTTCATTTCCAGTGAAGGCTTCTTCAATTTCAGTTATTAATGGCTCAAGGGTAAATCGGACAGCTTTTTCTTCCATTTGTTTCAGTTGCTCTTGAAGTTCTCTTTCTAAATTTCGTAACTTTCGAAATGTGACACGCAATTCTGTTTCTAGGGTATCTCTGCGCGTTTCAATTTCCTTACGCACATCAGGTTTTAACTTAGGAATCTGATCAGGAGTTATAGGTTGCCCACGGATGACTGGAACCATTAACAATCCTGTCTGAGTTCCTTGTAACATAAATCCGGCCTCTTGCGCTTTTACCCGCATTTCTTCAGTGAGCTGATCCCTCTGCTCTTCAAATGAATGGCTTAGCTCTTCGCGTTGTTGAGCATATTCTTCGCTTTCTAACATCTGCTGAATCGACGTCTTGGCTGCCTCAATAAACCGATCAATTTTCGTCACAAAGGCTTTTCCCAAACCGGCGGAAAATTCTAACGCTGTAGGTTTGAATTGATTGGAAAAATTAGTGACATAGCACCAATCAGAAGGAACATCCTTAACAGCGGCAGCAAGTTTTTTGAGAAAACGATTGGTCGCCGTAGAACGCCCCGTGCCTGGTGAACCTGCCACATACACGTTGAACCCTTTATCCGGGATTTCTAACCCAAACTGCAAGGCGTTCAAAGCCCGAGGTTGTCCCACCACACCATCAAGGGGCGTTAATTCGTCACTCGTTTTGCAGGAAAATTCTTTCTTTTCACATCGCGTGCGAAGTTGCTTCGGAGTTAATTTCGGCATCTGAAATACTCTCCATAAATTAGAAAATCATTAGATACGCTCCTATTTAAGACCGTTGAGGCTTTTGATCACCAGCTCCTTTAATGGCAGCACTACATGCAATATCAAAAAAACAATACACAGGAGTTCGAGTTAACGCCATTAAAGGTTGAAAAAACCAAAATCTCTTAAGGAAATTATTTGTCAAATCCGAACTTCTTTTGTTAAATAAGAGCAAACAGTATGTGGTTTCGAAAATTTATAGGGCAACACTCGGGTTATATTACTAAAACTTGTAAAAAATTCAAAGTAGTCATTGAAAAATCTGAACTAACCGGTTTATGAAAGTATTTGTATATCCTGCAGTTGCTGTGCCTTGAAATATTACGACGCTTGAAGCGATTGACTCTGAAAAGCAGATATCCTCGAGTGGATCTATTCTCTTGTGGTTCTTTGGTCTCGCTTTTGTACTTTTTATCCTAGCATTTGGTATTAGTGCAGCAATACCACTTACTGTTTTCCAACTTCTTCCTCCCTGGGCACCAAGTATTGCTGCCTTTATCGTGATATTATTTATTCTGAAAGAAAGGAACGGAATCCGGAAATTAGTAGGAAAATTGGGGATATGGAGAATCGGAATTGGTTGGTATCTTGCAGCTTTTTCTCCCTTCGCGGTTGCTCTCCTTATTGTAGGGCTATACATTGGTCTTGGCAATCCAATTCCTGGACCTCATATACCCTTTGATTGGATTATTGGTTTGTTTTGGTTAAGTGTTAGTGTGATGATTGGGGCCATTGGAGAAGAACTGGGATGGCGGGGATTCGCTTTACCACGTCTGCAAACACGGTTTAACGCCTTAAGTTCAAGCCTTATCCTTGGAGTATTTTGGGGATTCTGGCATTTACCCATTTATCTGTTAATTGGACTTGAGGAGGGGCAATTTGATTTCCCTAATTTTTTGGGATTCATCACGCTAACTGTGTTCATCGCCATCATCATCACATGGATCGTAAACAACACCAACGGAAGCGTTTTGAGTGCCACTATTTTCCACGCTTCATTCAACTTCTCACTCGCCCTATTCGTTGAAATCTTAGGTCTCATTCAGTTACAATGGTACTTTCTAGGGATCATAATACTATACTCCATCTACGCCATCACCATAGTCATTATCTATGGCTCCACACACCTATCTAAACAACCACAGAACTAATCTGTCACGTTTTGATTATTATGTTTCGTCTCGATTCAAAGATATCTCAGACAGACAGCCAAAGATTCTAACAGAGCACTCTACCCTCGCAGTTCGGAACCATTTCCGCCTCGTTGATGGTCTTCAAAGCTTAGCTCTGGCATATAAAGGATAGGTTTATCATAGTTTGATGGTTAATTTCTTAAGGAAGAATAGGGCATGAAATGACTACTCTGAAAGCTTTCAGGTAGTTGACTCACCATGGCAAAAACACCAACAGTAATGACTATCCCTCTTGGTCCTCAACACCCTGCTCTCAAAGAACCCGAAAACTTCACCATCACCCTTGACGGTGAAATTGTCGTTGACGTCGAAGCCCGGATCGGTTACGTCCACCGCGGCATCGAAAAGGCCTTTGAGAGTCGAACTTATAGTCAAAACGTATATCTTGCAGAACGTATTTGTGGCATCTGTTCTCAATCCCACACCACATGCTATGTACAAGCGGTTGAAGAGATTCTTGATTTAGATGTCCCGAAGCGTGGTTTATACATTCGTGGAATCATGAATGAATTGAACCGAATTCACAGTCACATCCTTTGGTTAGGCGTAGCGGGTCACGAGATTGGTTGGGATACCTTATTCCATTATTCGTGGCGCGACCGCGAACTCAGCATGGACATCATCGAAGAAATCTGTGGAAACCGAGTCAACTATGCAAACAACGTCATTGGCGGTGTCCGCCAAGACGTAGAAAAAAGTCAAATCCCAGGCATGGTCAAACGACTAGAGACGATACGTGAACGAATCCAACATTACATTAATTTGATTTTGAACGACCAAGCAATCCTCGACCGCGCTATTGGCGTCGGCAGACTTGAAACAGCAGTGGGTCGTGCACTCTGCGCCACTGGCCCCACAGCCCGAGCCTCCGACATCAACTGGGACGTCCGCAACACGCAACCTCGTACACCCTACAAAGAAAGTGAGGGCAAGTACTGGGAAACTCGCGTCTCCGACATGTGCGACGTAGCCGGTCGAGTTGTCGTGCGAATGCTCGAAACCATCGACGCCTGCAACTGCGTCATCCACTGGCTCAACACCCTCCCCACCGGCGACATCGCCGCCCGTGCCCCCCGCCGCGTCCCACCCGGCCACGCCCTCAGCACCTTCGAAGCCCCCCGCGGCGAAGTCCTCCACTAC
>JBHLNC010000172.1:0-4931 GCA_048937435.1 Promethearchaeota archaeon
CTGGAAAGGAAGTCTTTAGTGTAGAACCCGATCTGATCACGTTGGGCAAAATTGTTGCTGGCGGGATGCCATTGGGCGTGTATGGTGGACGCGAGGATATCATGGCTTTAGCTGAACCTGGCAGGGAGGGCGGTTGTTGGGTAGGCGGGGGAACGTTTTCGAGCCATCCAGTATCTATGGTTTCAGGAATAGCCACCCTTGATACCCTTCACTCATTGAAAAGTGAATATCGCACACTCAATCAACGTGGGAATCGATTCCGTGATCACCTCAATGATACATTCGAAACAGAAAACACTCCACTCTTGGCAACAGGTGTGGGTTCTATTATTTTCCTGCATTGGCTGAAAGGAGCATTAGGAGATTCGCCCATTACCCCAAGCAAGATAGGGGAAGTATTTGATTCTACGCGACAGGATTTCCTTCAAGCCGCCTTATTTGAACAAAGAATTTTTGGATATCATGGCCTTGGCGGAATCAGTTTTGCTCACACTGATATGGATATTCAAATGACTCAGAAGGCTCTCTTTCGAGCGATTGCGGAAGTGAACACCCTAAAACTGTAGTTTTCAAACTGATAATTGTCCTAATCGAGTGGATTGCCACTCTTTGAGATATTGCAGACGATATCGGTGTCAAATAGACGTGAAACTAGGATTTGGTAAGTTGCAGGATAAATTTCACAATTCTATCGAGGGCGACGTCAGCAATTTGTTGGCCTTTTTCTTTCGTCGCCTTTGTTGCATATCCAACGACCCCAGAGTCAGTGATGTCCTTCATTGAATACATCATGGACACTCTGGGTGGCGGGGCAAACAAGTCTGGTTCCACAAAGCCTGGAACTGGGCTCTTCCCTGGCTCATCAACTAACTTATCTTCCAGCACCAGCTGCCCAAGATACATGGAAACGGATGTCTCCATGTCACACGCATGGTATACTGGTCTTGTGGCAACTTGAAGAATCTTATCTGAGGCTACAGTCCACCAATCAATGTTGAATACTTGGGCATCGATGTTGTCATGAAGACTATGAAGAGCATTTGCAATGGCTGTAGTATTCCCACCATGACCGTTGATTAGTACAATCTTTTTGAAGCCATGTGAAGCCAATGAGTTACAAACGTCAATGATTACATCTGATAGAGTTGATTCTCGAAGCGTGATTGTACCTTTGAATCCCATATGATGTGGGGAGTACCCAAAGGCTATGGGGGGTGTCACCACTACTTTTACGTCATCCCACAATTTTTCTGCAACCATCATTGCAATTTGTATTGCAGCGAAGTGATCATTGTCAAGTGGTAGGGCTGGACCGTGTTGTTCGGTTGAACCCACAGGTACAATTGCGATATTGGATTCCTTCAAACGTTCCTCAACTTGTGGCCATGTCATTTTTGCGAGCATATATTGCGGTTTCAAATGAATCACCCGTTTTTTTCTTCACATCTCTGCTTCCCCTTAACGATTTAGGTCAAGCCATATGTTTAGGAGGAAAGGAATCTTGGTAGTACATGAAATTCACTAATTCTGTCTACTACTCTGGTAATTATCGTCTTGTTAGTCTTCAAGATCATTAGTTATCTCAGGTGGAATGAAAACTTCTTTCTTGCCACCACGGAACCGCCCTGTTATAGTTCCTAGAATGGAGCCTATGTAGGGCCATAGCATGGTGATGAAGAAGAGCAATACGTAGGCTATTAGCAAATTGATATTTAGTGCGAGGAGGGCATCCCACCAGCCTAACGACAAGAAGACGGGAAGTGCGTTGGGTAGTATTGGCCAGATGAAGTAGAAACAGATGAACATCAGTGGCACAGCGATGGCAAGATTGAGCGCAAATGCAACCTTCTTCGCACGACCGCGACTGACAATACCGGCGATGAGTCCTGAAATGACTCCAATTAGTAGAAGGAAGAAATATTGTCCGTATTCGACGTGCATGTAGCTAAGGGGGATAAGACCTAGAAATGGTATTGTACTCCAGGGGATAAGACTCATCCAGCCAACAAATAGTAGATACGGGGATGTTGACACCCACGCCCGGACAAAGCTAGCAGTTGCCTGAAAGTCAGCTAGCCCTAACCCGAATACGAGTTGGCCCCCGATTGCTATTCCACGAATGTAAGCGGCACCCAATAGTAAACCTAGAAACCCAAATATGACAGCATAATCGCCTTTGTTCATCTTAATTTCATGCATGAAAGTACGGCCACGAAGATTATAACCAAATCCTCGTGATTCTATTGCAGTGGCAATATCACGGGTACGGCGCATCGAGTTGGCGATTGAAGGAATTAGCATCTTTGTGAGGAGTGCGGAAAGGCGTCGAAATGGATTTCTGTATTCATATTCCCATCCTCGTGCCTCCTGAGCTTCCTTAATTCTACGATTCTCATCAATTAGCACGGGGAGATAGCCTAAACCGATACTTACAGCAAGGGCAAATTCAGGCGGCACACGTAATTTGACAAGTGCCAAAATGAGGTCGCGAATCGGTGTCAACATTAGGACAGTCCGAATCATAACCAAGATAATGAGAAATCGGAATAAGGCACCAATCCCCCAAACTACTGATTCGACCGTAACTGGCAAAATCGGGGGAACTGTCCAAAATATGAGATAGAACATAACGAGTGGATCAGCAACGCGTACCGGTGGAAGGATGAGATTAAAGATGAAATACATGACCGCAACAGGAAATATTGATCGAATGAAATTGGCAATCTTTGAAAGTGGGATTCGTGCCAGTCTAAGTAGAACCAATTCAAAGAAAAATAAGGAAATTAGCCATATTGGATCATTAAACCAGACCGACATGATGACGATACAGACCGCCATAAAGATTTTTGCGCGGGGATCACGGCGATGGAAGAAATCTTCACCAGGAATATACTCAAATGCCACTCTATTTACCTCCTAAGGACTTGGACACATAGTCAAACATTTCGTCTACATTCAGTGCATCAATTGGAAGACCATACTCTTTCATAGCTTGACCAAACCGAGTTATTTGCGGTGGACGAAGGAAACTACGTGCCAATGTCTCTGATTGAGAGTATACCTCGCGTACCGGTCCATCCATGAGTATTCGACCTTTTCGCAACACCACGATCCTGTTGCAATATTCGGCTGCAAGATTCATATCATGTGTGATGATGACAATGGTCTTACCGCCTTCGTTAAGACGCCTGTAGAACTCCATCATCTCTTTACCAGTTTTGAAGTCTTGCCCAGTTGTAGGTTCATCGACAATCAACACTTCTGGTCGCATAGCCAGAACGGAGGCAACAGCAAGTTTCTGCCGTTCACCTTTACTAAGGGAAAATGGTTTTTCATCATATCGTTCATCGAATCCAAAAATTTCCGCAACTTCGTCCCTACGTCGGTCAATTTCTTCCTCATGTAGTTTCAGATTCTTTGGTCCAAATTCAAGTTCATCTTTTACAGATTGACAACAAATTTGGAAGTCAGGATTCTGAAATACGTAGCCTATTTGAGTTGAGAGTTGAGCGATTGTCTTGTCTTTTGTGTTATCTCCCATCACCCAGACATCGCCATAGGTTGGTCTAAGGAGCCCATTGAAATGCTTCACCAAGGTGGTTTGTCCTGAACCGTTTTGTCCAATTAACCCGACAAACTCTCCGGCTTTAATCGAAAGATCTACGCCACGTAAGGCTTGAACGCCCCCTTCCTCGTAAACATGCCAAAGCGTTTCAGATCGAATAATTTCCTCTCCTGCTTTAACAGTCTTTTTTCTTCCAATTCGATTAGGTTCTCCATCTCCCTTCTTTAGTAAAGGTTTGAACGCATTTACTCCCTCTTCAAGGGTAAGGGGTAGGTCAGCACCGATTCGATTACTATCTATTCTTGAAGCTAGAAGTGCGACCTGTGGCGGTTTGAGACCAATTTGTTCCATTGTCTGAACATTGTGTAAGAGTTCACGGGGTGTGCCTTCAAGAATGATCTTACCTTCATTTAGGATGATTAGGCGGTCAACAATAGGTAGCATTTCCTCCATTTTGTGTTCGACGATAAGCATGGTCTTCTTCTCTTCTCGGACCATTTGCGTAATCAGATCTAATACTCGTTGACTACCGATTGGGTCAAGGTTAGAAGTGGGTTCATCTAGAACATAGATGTCCGGATCCATAGCCATTACGGCAGCAATTCCACAGGCTTGTTGTTCGCCCCCAGAAAGCCTATGCGGGCTACTTTCAGCGTATTGGTCAAGTCGGACTAGTTTTCGGAATCTATCAACTCTTTCGAAAATTTCTTCGCGTGGAACACCATAGTTTTCAGCTCCGAAGGCAATCTCTTCATTGACTGTTGGGGCAATCAATTGCGATGCGGGGTCTTGAAAAAGAAGTCCAACACGATGAGAGAGGAAAGCAATAGTGTGTTTCTTTGTATTATTCCCTTGAACTTCTACCGTTCCTTCCATCGTGCCGCGGAAGAAATGTGGTACAAGACCATTTAACATTTGACACAACGTAGTCTTTCCAGCTCCTGCGGGACCCGAGAGCATCACAATTTCCCCAGGTTCCACACGGAGGTTGATACCGTCAAGAGCGGGTTGTTCTGAGCCCTGATACACAAAAGAAACGTTTTCTAGTAAAAGATCAGGTTGTTTACTCATTACGAGCACCCTGTCACGAACGCAAGTATTCGTTAGAAGTTACTAATTAGTTAATATCTTTTGCTTTTCGTCGAAAAGTAGGGGTTTAAATATAACATACGGGGGATGATGTGCCGGTGATAAAAATCACCGACGGAGAATATAGAAGACCTCTTCTCACGTCAAGGCAAGTTGCTATGATCGCTGCTTTTGGTGGTCTCGGATTTGCCTGGCGTGCTCTCGGACTAGTAATTCCACTATATCCACCCTACGTCTTAGACATTCGAGAAAGCATCAACGTCATCGCCGCATTCGC